>BJHC01000189.1 GCA_014191535.1 Cyanobium sp.
CGCATGGCGGCCGTGGGGGCCAACCCGCGTCTGGGCCTCAGCGGCCATCCGCCCCTGCGCATGGAAACGATGGTGACAGCACGGCTGTACCGGCAGGACGGCAAGCCCCTGGCCTTCCTGCCAGCGGTGCTGGAGGAGAGCACCTTTTACCTCTCCGACGACCCCGAGCAGCTGGTGGATGCGGTGGAAAGCGAAATCAGCCAACTGGCTCGCCACTGGCGCGGCAGCGGCGCCCCGGTGCTGCTGATTCCGGTGGAGGAGGGGCCCTTCCAACGCAGCCCCGACACCTTCCTGCGGCTGGGCGAACGGCTGCGCAGTGGGCTGCTCGATGGGGTGCCGGTGCAGCTGGCGCCCCTGCAGGAGCTGATGGACCAGGCCCTGTGGGCCGACCTGCCTGCCCAGGCGCAGCCCAGCGGCAGCGCGGCCATCCATCCACCGCTGGCACTGCTGCGGGAGAGCACCGGCCAACGCCCCCTCACCCCCAGCGAAGAACAGGAACTGGAGGAGTCGCCCCTCGACGACCTCACGGCCCGCCTCTGGCAGAGCACCTCCCTGCCGGAGCAGGCGGAACTGTTGGAGCAGCTGGTGCAACGGCTGGGGCTGACGGCCGAACTGGAGGGCCCCGGTGGATGGGCTACCCCGCAGGCCCTGCTGGAGGAGATCTACCGACGGGCCCTGGCGGAGGCCAACTGGAACGTGGTGCGCCGCTGCGCCGGCTCCCTGGGGCTGGTGCATCCGCAACTGGAGGATGCGCTCACCGATCTGCTGGTGCGGCAGACGCAGGGGGTGGTGGGCCGCAACTACACCCACGACTCCCTGCTCTCCCAGCCCCAGGGCAGCCTGGCGATCGCGGCCATGATCCAACGCTTCAGCGGCGAAGACGGCCGCGAGTGGGTGCTGCAGCAGGAGCTGCTGCTGGCGGTGGATGGCCTGGCCCGCCGCAAGCCAGCGCTGCTGAGCGGCACGCTCACCCTCCAGCTGGGGCAGTTGTTGCTGTTGCTCACCAGTGAGTTGGCCAGCGAGCGGGATCTGGCCCCGAGTGAGGCATTTGAGGCCCTCTGCGATGAGCCACCCCACGCCATCGGCCGCCGCCTGCAGCAGGTGATGAGCGATGTGGAGCACGCCAAGGCGGCCCTGCAGCGCAAGGAGCAACTGCACGTGAGTGGCCGCGTGCGCTGGGAGGCCCCCGATCCCCTGGAGGAGCTACCCAAGGGGGGCTGCTGGCTGCAACACCGCATGCGCATGGGGGCGCTGCAGCAGGTGCCGCGCAACTTCCACCCCGGCATCTGGGACCTGCTGCACCACTGCCGCGGCCTGGTGATCGGCGACAAGCTGGAGCGCCGCAACCGGCTGGAGAGTGCGCCGCTGCTGAGCGAGAAAACGCCGGGCGAGCGCAACTTCGCCAGCCTGGTGGAGCACCTGCTCAGCAAGATCGAAGCGCCGGAGTTCCGCCGCCTGTGCATCGAAACCCTGGTGACCCTGATCGCCTTTGTGGATGCCAACCCCCAGGTGCGCTTCGACGACGACCTGGTGCTGGATGTGGTGATCGGCCACGCCGTGCGCGTGGGCTGGCAACTGGAGCACCCCGAGCAATCGGCCGAGAGCTATCCGGCCCACAAGGCGGAGGCCTGGGATGCCTTCTACCGGGCCTCACCGGCCCAGTGCCGGCGCTGGCAGCTGCAGGCCCTCAAACAACTGGCGGAGACCCCCGCGGCCGCTTAGATCGGTTCTGCCAGCGTCATGCAGATGTTGGCCTGCTCCACACACTGCTCGATCAAATCAGCCAGCAAGAGGGCGCGGGAAGCCTGGGGGCCATCCACCGCCGGCTTCTCCAGGCCACGCACGCACTGCAGGAAGTGCTCTAGCTCCGCCACCAGCGGATCCACCGGCGAGGTGCTCACCTCCTCGATGAAGCCGTCATTGCGGTAGAGCAGCTCGCCGTGGTCGGCGCTGAACGACTGATGGCTGCGCCGGTGAATCTGCAGGCTGCGGTTGAGGAAATCGCTCTCCACCAGGGCGCTGCGGCAGTGGGCTGAGAGGCTGCGGATCTTGCGGTGCGCCATCTTGCTGGCCGTCAGGCTGGCCACCACGCCATTGGCGAAACCCAGGGTGGCGTTCACGTAATCGATCGGCCCCTCGGCGCTGCGGCCGCCCGCCGCCGCCAGGCGCACCACCGGAGCTCCGGCCAGCTCCAGCACCAGATCGATGTCGTGGATCATCAGATCCAGCACCACCGACACGTCGTTGGCACGGTCGGGGTTGGGGCTGTGGCGACGGGCCTCCAGCACCACCACCTGCTCATTGGCCACCACCTTCACCAGCTCGCGGAAGGCGGGGTTGAAGCGTTCGATGTGGCCCACCTGCAAGAGCCGGCCGGCCGCATCGGCGGCATGGATCAGCTCCGCGGCCTCCTCCTGGCTGGCGGCGATCGGTTTTTCGATCAGCACGTGCACGCCGGCGTTGAAGCAGGCCATGCCCACGCGGTGGTGCAGCAGCGTCGGCACGGCGATGCACACCGCCTCCACCTCGCCCAGCAGGTCCTCGTAGGAGGGGAACCAGCGGCAGCCGAACTGCTCCACCGCCAGCTGACCACGCTTGGGGTCGGGGTCGGCCACCCCCACCAGCTCCGCATCCTTGAGCAGGCTCAGCACCCGCGCGTGGTGCCAGCCCATGTTGCCGATGCCGATGACTCCAACGCGAACGGGCTGCATGGCGTTGGCCAACGGGCGCACCGATTATCGGGGATCAGGGCTCCTCTTCAACGGCCGGCTCCTGGGCGCGGCGTGTGATCTCCACCCGCTCGATGCGCGGGCCGTCCATGGCCATGATCAAAAACTGGTGGCCTTTCCAGCGCAGGCTCTCGCCCGGAGCCGGGATGTGCTGCAGCCGCTCCAGCAGAAAACCGGCCAGGGTGTGGTGCTCGTCCGATTCGGGAAGCTGCAGGCTCAGCTCGCGGTTGAGCTCGTAGATCTCCAGATCGCCAGCCACCAGCCAGCTGTGCTCCTGCAGCTGCTGCAGGTCGTCCTCCGGGTTTTCCGGGTCGTCGTCATCCCCCACGATCTCGCTGGTGAGGTCGGCCACGGTCACCAGCCCCTCGGTGCCGCCGTGTTCATCCACCACCACCAGCAACGGCTGGCCGCTGCGGATCACCGGCAGCAGCTCCGCCAGCGGCGTCGTTTCCTGCACCTTGGTGACCGGGCTCACATAGGGCGCCAGCGGCGAATCGCTGCGCAGCTCCCCCTTGGCGATGGCTTCGGCCAGGTTGCGCAAATCCAGCAGGCCGCGCACGTCGTCGAGGGAGCTGCCGATCACCGGGAAGCGGGCGTGGTTGGTGCTGTGCACCGCCTCCATCAACTCGGCGAAGCGCACCTCCAACGGCAGGGTGACCATGCCGGAGCGCGGCACCATCACCTCCCGCACGGGGGTGTCGCGCAGGGAGAACAACCCCTCGAGCATGTCGCGCTCATCCGGCATCAAGCCGATCACGCTGTTGGATTCGATCAGGGTTTCCAGCTCCCCGGCCGAGAGGGCCGGCACCAGCTGATCCCAATGGCGGGGGAGGCCCAACAGCCGCAACAACCCATCCGCCAGGCGCTCCACCACCGCCAGCAGCGGCGCCAGCGTGCGATGCAGGGCCTCCAGC
>BJHC01000190.1 GCA_014191535.1 Cyanobium sp.
TGCGGCGATGGGTATAGGCGTTGCCACCGGGGGAGATCAGGGCCGGCTGCTGGTCGAATAGCTCACGGGCCGCGTTGGTGACGATCTTGGACGCATTGGAGGTGATGCGGTTCACCGCGTCCATGCGCTTGTTGCTCTCGGCCACCATGGCTGCGAGGGCATCAATTTGGCCGGCATTGAGGAATTCGCCGCGGGCATCGGCCTGGGCCACCACACGGGTGAAGGCGTCGAACATGAAGATCTGTGCGCTCGTCCTCAGAAATGTAGGGGCCCGCCCCGGCCTGGTGCGAGCCGCCATGGCCCCAGCGCCCCTGCCTACGGTGGTTTCAGGCGATCGGGGATGCCATGCAAGAGCTGGTGCAGGCCTATTACGGCCAGGAGCTGCAGACCAGCGCCGACCTCAAAACCAGTGCCTGCTGTGATGCCGATGCGGTGCCGGTTTGGTTGAAGCCGCTGCTGGGGCGCCTGCATCCGGAGGTCACCGAGAAGTACTACGGCTGCGGCCTGGTGTGTCCGCCGCTGCTGGCGGGGTGCCGGGTGTTGGATCTGGGCTGCGGCGCTGGCCGGGACGTGTATCTGCTGGCCCAGTTGGTGGGGGCCGGTGGCGCGGTGGTGGGTGTGGACATGACCCCCGAGCAGCTGGCGGTGGCCCGGCGCCATCAGCCCTTCCACGCCGAGCAGTTCGGCTTCGACAACGTGCGTTTCCTCGAGGGGCAGATCGAGCGGCTCGAGGAGCTCGAGCTGCAGCCCGCCAGCTTCGATGTGATCGTGAGCAACTGCGTGCTCAACCTCTCCACCGACAAACCGGCGGTGCTGCGGGGGGTGCAGCGGCTGCTCAAGCCCGGCGGCGAGTTCTATTTCTCGGATGTGTATGCGGATCGTCGCCTGCCGGAGCCGGTGCGGAGCCATCCCGTGCTCTATGGCGAATGCCTGGGGGGTGCCCTCTATTGGAACGACTTCCTACGGCTGGCCCGCGCGGCCGGTTTCACCGATCCGCGCCTGGTGAGCGACCGCCCGCTGGAGATCACGGCGCCCGAGCTGGCGGCCCTGGTGGGGGAAGCCCGGTTTTACTCAGCCACCTACCGCTTGTTCCAGATCCCCGAACTGGAGGACGCCTGCGAGGACCATGGCCAGGCGGTGCTCTACCGGGGCACGATCCCGGAGTGCCCCCAGCAGTTGGTGTTCGACAAGCACCACAGCATCGAGGCGGGCCGCGTGTTTCCGGTGTGTGGCAACACCTACCGGATGCTGCAGCACAGCCGTCTGGCGCCCCACTTCAGCTTTATCGGCGATTTCGAGCGCCACTACGGCCTGTTTGAGGGGTGCGGCAGTGCCATCCCCTTCGACACCGCCAGCCCTTTGGCCGCCGGGGGCAGCAACTGCTGCTAGCCGAAGAAGCCTTTGCTCCCCAGCCACAGGCCCAGGGCCAGCATCGGTACGAACACGGCTCCGGCGATCTGCAGCTTGATGGTGAGGCTGGAGGGGGGCTTGGGGTTGGCCATGGGTGGGCTCAGCGGTGCTCGATCAGGTCGGCCGCGGTGTAGCGCACCTTGGCCAGGGAGGCGTATTTGTCGTCGGCGCTGCGGTAGCCGCAGGCGCAGACCACACAGCTCTGGTAGTCGCTGGAGTCCAGCTGGAGGATGCGGTCGTAGTCCGGTGGGCTGAACCCTTCGATGGCACAGGTGTCCACCCCCAGGAGGGCGGCACTGGTGAGCAGGTTGCCCAGGGCGATGTACACCTGGTTGGCGGCCCAGGCGCCAATCACTTGACTGCGGGGGCCGTCGATCAGGTCCACCTGGATCATCTGGCGGTAGCCATCCAGCAGGCTGGGATCAAGGCCCCGTTCCCCGGCGGTGGCGGCGATCAGCCGGTCGGCATCGGCAGCGGTCATCAGCCGCTTCTTGAGCAGCACCAGCAGGTGCGAGCAATCGGTGATCTGGCTCTGGTTCCAGGAGTGGGGCCGCAGCTCGGCACGGAGGGCCGGATCGGTGATCACCAGAAACTTCCAGGGCTGCAGGCCGTAGGAGGAGGCGGTGAGCACCAGAGCCTGCTCCAGCGCCTGCCAGGTGCTGGCATCGATGCGGCGGGAGGCGTCAAAGGCCTTGGTGGCGTAGCGCCAGCGCAGGGCCTGCAGCAGGGTCTCGGGGCTGGTGAGCATCGATGCCGATGGGGCGGCCCCCGATTGTGCCCCAGCTCTGTTGGCGCCTGGAGCCCCGCTCAGCACCAGAAAGCCCCGGTGTGACCCGGGGCGGTGGGTGTGAGGAATGGTGCGACCCATGCAGGTGCCCATTGCCGCCGGCCTGGATCAGTGAACCTGCTGGTGGCCGCGGTTCGCCTCGGCGGTCCTTCCGCTCTAGCAAGCGGTGACTCAGTTGGCCACCACCAAGCGGCTGGTGCCGCTGCGCCGCAGCAAGTCAGCCAGGGTGAGCATGTCCCGTTCGCGAATCAGCCCCACGCAGCCGCTGGTGCCGCTGTTCCAGTTGCGACCGGCGCTGGGGTCGAGGTGAATGCCCAGCACCCGGCGCCCCGTTTCGAACTGGGGCTCAATGCCGATCCAGATCGGCCCCAGCTCCCGGGGGCCGTGCTTGCCCAGGGGCTCCACGGCGCCGATCCAATAGCTGCCCACCGGGAGGGGGGCTTCGCTGCCCAATTGGTGGCGGTTGGCCCGTTGGCGATCGGCCCGTCCGCTCACCGCTTCAAAGTGCCGCTCGGGTTCGCCGGGGATCTGCAGCCGCAGGTCCCAGATCGGATCGCCGGTGCTGGCCAGGCGCCGGGGTGTGCGTTCCAGCACGAGCACAGGCCCATGGGGCTCGGAGCGGGTGGCCAGTTGGGCTGGCTCCGCAGACAATGGCAGCGCGGCAAGCAGAAGCGGGAAAGGCATCGGGGAAGCCTTTGCGGGTTGGAGAGAGTTAGACGCTGCTCTTTTTCTCTTCCAAAGGGATAGTCACTTCCCTCACTGGATCGCCCAGCTGCCGCTTGATCCCAAGGGCCTGAATCCCGTTCTCAAGCCCTGACAGGGGCCCATGATCATGCGCCTTTTCGGTGATCATGTCGGCACGTAAACAGCGTGTTGCGGAGCCCCGAGGCATGACCCAGAGCAATCAACCCCTCGGCTGGCTCAAAAAGCTCGTTCCATCCGCCCTCCGCTCCACCCTCCGCGAGGCGGTCTCCGGCCCCGCTTCCGATCCCGCCACGACCCCAGCCGTCACGGAGCCGGCCAGCACCCACGTGGTGTTTCTGCCCCGTGATCCCCAGTGGGCCTACTGCTTCTGGAGCATCACCAGCGCCGACCAGCAGCGGGCCCGCAAGGCCGGCGCCACCAGCCTCTGCCTGCGGGTGGCGGACGTGACCGGCCTCGGCTTCGATCAATCCCACCCCCATGCCCTGCAGGAGTTGGTGGTGGATGCGGGGGCCAGCGAGTGGTACCTGCCGATGCCGGTGGATGGCCGTGACTACCGCGTCGAGCTGGGCTATCGCCTGCGCAGCGGCGGTTGGTTCTCGCTGGCGTTCTCGTCCGTGGCACACGTGCCCGCCCTGGAGCCCAGTCAGCGGGTGGCAGATGCGTTCGTTCCCTTCAGCCTTGAGGGGCCGATGGGTCCGGTCAGTGAGCCCGTCGGTGGTGGTGGCGTGCA
>BJHC01000191.1 GCA_014191535.1 Cyanobium sp.
CCGGTTTGGCGGGGGGCTCCAGCAATGGGGCGGCGGCGCTGGTGGGGCTCAATGCCCTCTGGGGTTGCGGCCTGTCGACGCCGCAACTGCTCGCCCTGGCGGCGGAGCTCGGCTCCGACATGCCCTTTTGTATTGCCGGCGGCACCCAGCTCTGCTTCGGCCGCGGTGAGCTGCTGGAGCCGGTGGCGCCGGGGCAGGCCCCCGCATTGGGGGTGCTGTTGATCAAACATCCCCAGGCCAGCGTCTCCACCCCCTGGGCCTACGGCCGTTGCCGCGAGCAGCGGGAAGACTTCTATCTGCGTGAGGAGGCGGAGTTTGCGCAGCGCCGTGAGGCCCTGCGGCGCGGGCCGTTGCTGGCGGCCCTGGCCCAGGGCACGCCGCTGCCCCCCCTGCGCAACGACCTCCAGCCGGTGGTGGAGCCCGAGGTGGCCAGCGTGCGGGAGGGGCTGGCCCTGCTGCGCCGGGCCGATGGTTCCCTGGCGGTGGCCATGAGCGGTTCGGGCCCCAGCCTGTTCGCCCTCTTCCCCGATCGGGCCGCCGCCGCCGCCGCCCACCAAAGCCTGCGGGCGGACCTGGAGGCCGCCGGTTTCGAGGCCTGGGTCTGCGGCTGCAACGCCAGTGGTGCCACCCTGGGCTGATGGCCACACCGGATCCCACCCCCGCCCCCACGGCTGCTGAGGCCCCGACCAAGCTGGCCTCGACGCGTCCGCGCAAGGGCCCCCTCAGCTTCATCAGCGGCTCCCTCACCAGCTTCGGCCTGGGGTGGCTGTCGCTGCAGCTGTCGTTCCGGGTGCTGGGTTGGTATGCGGAACACCCGCCCCACTACACGGCCCGCTTCGCCCAGAGCATCGCCGTGTTCATGAAGACCCTGATCGTGGGGATGACCTTCCTGGCCACCTTCACCTTCGCCTTTGTGGGGCTGGGTCTGTTTCTCACCTTTATCCGCAGCTTGCTACCGGGGTGGACCCAAGCCGAGGAAACTCCCTAGCCTGAGCGCACCCAGGGCCCACGCTCCGATGACCGGCCACGACCTGCAGCTGCTGGTGCTGCTGCTCTCCCCGGGGATGTTGCTGTCGGTGCTGCTGCTGGCCACGTTCGCTGCCGGCGGCTGAGACCCGCTGCGGGCGGCTGAGATAAGTTGGCCCAGCGACCGGCCAGAGCCGGACTGATTGCGCCGCCGTGGCTGAGACCCTGTTGTTCAACGCCCTGCGCGAGGCCATCGACGAGGAAATGGCCCGTGACCCCCACGTCTGCGTGATGGGTGAGGACGTCGGTCAGTACGGCGGGTCGTACAAGGTCACCAAGGACCTCTACGACAAATACGGCGAGCTGCGGGTGCTGGACACCCCGATCGCCGAGAACGCCTTCACCGGCATGGCCGTGGGCGCCGCCATGACCGGCCTGCGGCCGATCGTGGAGGGCATGAACATGGGCTTCCTGCTGCTGGCCTTCAACCAGATCTCCAACAACATGGGGATGCTGCGCTACACCAGCGGCGGCAATTTCACCATTCCCGCCGTGGTGCGCGGGCCCGGTGGGGTGGGCCGTCAGCTGGGGGCTGAGCACAGCCAGCGCCTGGAGGCCTATTTCCACGCGGTGCCCGGCATCAAGATCGTGGCGGTGAGCACCCCCACCAATGCCAAGGGCCTGATGAAGGCCGCCATCCGCGACAACAACCCGGTGCTCTTCTTTGAGCACGTGTTGCTCTACAACCTCACCGAGGACATCCCCGAAGGCGATTACATCTGCGCCCTCGACCAGGCCGATCTGGTGCAGGAGGGGAGCGACGTGACGATCCTCACCTACTCCCGCATGCGCCACCACTGCCTCAAGGCCGTGGAGCAGCTGGAGAAGGAGGGGGTGAGCGTGGAGCTGATCGATCTGATCAGCCTCAAGCCCTTCGACATGGACACCATCGCCCGCTCGATCCGCAAGACCCACAAGGTGCTGATCGTGGAGGAGTGCATGAAGACCGGTGGCATCGGCGCCGAGTTGATGGCCCTGATCACCGAGCAGTGCTTCGATGACCTCGATGCCAGGCCGGTGCGGCTGTCCTCCCAGGACATCCCCACCCCCTACAACGGCACCCTCGAGAATCTGACGATCATTCAGCCCCACCAGATCGTGGAAGCGGCCAAGGCCCTCAAGGCCGGCCAGGTCTGATCGCCGATCCTCGGCAAGCCGATCCCGGCCGCCCCCCGTTCCCCTTCTGAGAGCCCGATGGCACGCCAACAGGGATGGTTCGCCCTGATCCTGGCCCTGGCGATTGCCGCCGGCGCCGTACTCGCCAGTTTCCCGCTGCAACTGGGGCTCGACCTCAAGGGCGGCAGCCAGCTCACCCTGCAGGTGCTGCCCGCCGGCTCGATCACCAAGGTGAAGGCGGAGCAGCTGGAGGCGGTGAAGGATGTGCTCGACCGCCGCATCAATGGCCTGGGGGTGGCGGAATCCACCCTGCAGACCGTCGGTGACGACCAGCTGGTGCTGCAGCTCCCCGGCGAGCAGGACCCCAGCCGGGCCGCCAAGGTGCTCGGTACCACCGCCCTGCTGGAGTTCCGCGCCCAGAAACCCGGCACCGAGCAGCAGATGACCGGCCTGCTCAAGCTCAAGCGCCAGGCCCAGGCGGTGCTCAACCAGCGCCGCCAGCGCAGCCAGGCCCTGGCCGATGGCCAGACGGCTCAGGACAGCACCACCCCAGCCCTCGACCTTCCCGCCGAGCAACTGGCGGAGTCGCTGCGCAGCCTTGGGGTGGCGGTGCCCGCCGGCAGCAGCGAAGCCGATCAGCTGGAGCTGTTGCTGGCGGAGATCAACCGCCGCATCGTGGAGCTGTACGAGCCTGCTGAGCTCACCGGTAAGGACCTCACCGCCGCCGGACGCCAGCAACAGCAGAGCGGCAATGGCTGGGATGTGACCCTCAGCTTCAACAGTGAGGGGGGCCGCAAGTTCGCCGCCCTCACCCAGAGCATCGCCGGCAGCGGACGGCTGCTGGGCATCGTGCTCGATGGCCGCTCCATCAGCGAGGCCAGCGTGGGGCCGGAATTCAAGCCCGCGGGCATCACCGGCGGCTCCGCCAGCATCACCGGCAACTTCACCGCCGAGGAGGCCCGCGACCTGGAGGTGCAGCTGCGCGGCGGCTCCCTGCCGCTGCCGGTGAAGCTGATCGAGGTGCGCACCGTCGGCCCCTCCCTGGGGGCCGAGAACATCCGCTCCAGCCTGGTGGCGGCCCTCTCCGGCCTGGCCCTGGTGGCGGTGTTCATGGTGGTGGTCTACCGGCTGCCGGGGTTGGTCTCGGTGCTGGCCCTGAGCCTCTACGCCCTGTTCAACCTGGCGATCTATGCCCTGATCCCGGTCACCCTGTCGCTGCCGGGCATCGCCGGTTTCATCCTCTCGATTGGCATGGCCGTGGATGCCAACGTGCTGATCTTCGAGCGGGTGAAGGAGGAGCTCCGGGCGGGCAACACCCTGATCCGCTCGATCGACACCGGCTTCTCGCTGGCGTTCTCCTCGATCCTGGATGGCCACGTCACCGGCCTGATCAGCTGCGCCGCCCTGTTTGCCCTGGGCACCGGTCTGGTGAAGGGATTCGCCGTCACCCTGGCCATCGGCCTGCTGCTCAGCCTGGTCACGGCCC
>BJHC01000192.1 GCA_014191535.1 Cyanobium sp.
CTCGGGGTTGTAGGCGATGCCGCCGCCCGAGCCCCCCAGGGTGAAGGCGGGCCGGATGATGCGCGGATAGCTGCCGATGCGCTCACCCACCAGCTCGGCCTCCTCCAGGGTGGTGGCGATGCCGGAGGGGCAGACGGCCACGCCGATGCGCTCCATGGCCTGCTTGAACAGGTCGCGGTCTTCCGCCTTCTCAATGGCCTTGAGGTCGGCACCGATCAGCTCAACGCCGTAACGCTCGAGGGTGCCGTCCTTGGCCAGGGCCACCGCCAGGTTGAGGGCGGTCTGGCCGCCCATGGTGGGCAGCAGGGCGTCGGGGCGCTCCTTCTCGATCACCCGCCGCACCACATCAGGGGTGAGCGGCTCGATGTAGGTGCGATCCGCCATGTCCGGATCGGTCATGATCGAGGCGGGGTTGCTGTTCACCAGCACCACCTCAAATCCCTCGGCCCGCAGGGCCTTGCAGGCCTGGGTGCCGGAGTAGTCGAATTCACAGGCCTGGCCGATCACGATCGGCCCCGAACCCAGCAGCAGGATGCGACGCAGATCCGTGCGACGGGGCATGGGCGAGGGCAGGCAGCCAAACCTGCCTAGCCTCTCACGGGGCCCCTTGCGACGCTGTACGACCCCGCTCTGAACGCGCCAGCCGGGCTGGCTAGTGTTGGGTGCGATACAGGTGACGTCTTCATGAGCGAACTCCAGCGCCTGAAGGGGCTGCTGCCTCCCGAGATGCAGAGCTGGGTGTTTGTGGAAGCCGCCGCCTCAGCGGACCCGCCGTTGATCACGATCGAGGAGATCGGCCGCGACGAGGTGGAGATCCAGGTGGACCTGGAGAAGTGGGACCAGCTGGCCATCGACCACCGCAACCTGCTGTTCTGGCACGAGGTGGGCCGGGTGCAGAACGATGCGGTGCCGCGGGACGGCTGGGAAATGGCCGCCCTGGCCATCGGCCTTGGGGGTGCCATCGGGGAGCTGTGGGTGCAGGACGGCCTGCTGCTGCTGATGGCCCTGGGGCTGTCGGGCTTCGCCGGCTACCGCCTCTACCTGAAGAACAATTCCGAGAAGCGTCTGCAGGACGCCATCGCCGCCGACGAGCGGGCCATCGACCTGGCCTGCCGCTTTGGCTACACGCTGCCCAACGCCTACAAGAGCCTCGGCGGCGCCCTCAAGGAGCTGGTGGAGCAGACCCGCAAGAAGAAGAAGCGCGGCTTCTACGAAGACCGGCTGGAGGCGCTGCGCAAGAGTGCCGGCAAGGCCCGCGCCGAAATGGCCCAACAGCAGGGGTCCCGTCAATCCGTGAGCAGCGAGAACGTGTATGGCTGAGGCCCTCAAACCCAGTCCCGACCCCAGCCGAGCCCGCCTAGCCCTGGATGACAGCAAGGCCCTGGCCCTGCTGGCGGCGGAAGCCTGCGATGACCGCAAAGCCGGCGACATCGTGCTGATTCGGGTGGAGGAGATCTCCTCCATCGCCGACTGGTTTGTGATCGCCAGTGGCTTCTCCGATGTGCAGGTGCGCGCCATCGCCCGCTCCGTGGAGGACAAGCTCGAGGAGCACTGCGGCCGTCTGCCCCTGCGTAAGGAGGGGCTCAAGGAGGGGCGCTGGATCCTGCTGGATTACGGCGAGGTGATCGTGCACGCCCTCACCCCCGATGAGCGCAACTACTACGACCTGGAATCCTTCTGGGGCCACGGCGAGACGGAGAGCTTCGTAGGGTCGGTGGACGCACCTCCGGCCTGAGGCCGCACCCCATGGCCGCCCCGGATCCCTTGCCCGAACTGACCGGGGTGGCCTGCCCGGTTCCCCCGGAGCAACGGCCACTGCAGCAATACCAGGAGCTGCAGGCCTCCTGGTTTTTCGTGTGGCCCCACAACGGCGATGCCGGCCTGGCGGTGCCGTTGCTGCGCAGCTGGCTGATCGTGCTGCCGCTCACGGTGCTGGTGGCCAGTGGCAGCTGGACCTTGCGCCACGAGCTGGTGCGCCTCGTGCTGGCGGGCATGGTCGGGGCCCTGGTGGTGCCGCTGCTGATGCTGGTGCGGCAGTGGCTGGGCTGGACCAACCTGCAGAAGCGGCTGATGGCCACCGCCATCGAATACGAGGAATCCGGCTGGTACGACGGCCAGGTGTGGGAAAAACCGGTGGCCTGGCGCCAGCAGGACCTGCTGGTGGCCACCCATGAGGTGCGGCCGGTGCTGCGGCGATTGCAGCAAGCCATGGCCATCACCGCAGCGCTGCTGCTGGTGGGGTCGAGCCTCTGTCAGGCTCTCTGAGCGAGACGGGCCGCAGCCCAGATGAGCTTCAGCAGTTTCGGATCGGGTGTGGGCTCGAGCGGTCGCGCCAGCGCGCCGACCCTGGAGGTGCGCCTGACCCGCAACGGCATCACCGAATCGGTGCACCGGGTGCATGCGGTGGTGTGCGACCAGCGCGGCCGCGTGCTGATGCGGGCCGGTGATCCGCAGCAGCTGAGCTTCATGCGCTCGGCGCTGAAGCCCTTCCAGGCCCAGGTGTTCGTGAGCAGCGGCGCCGCCGACCAGGGCAACCACGACGAACGGGCCCTGGCGATCGCCTGCGCCTCCCACGCCGGTGAACCGGGCCAGGCCCGGGAGGCGTTCAAGATCCTCTGGAAATCGGATATCGAGAGCGAGCAGCTGCAGTGCCCCACCCCGGCGGGCCGCCAAAGCCCGCTGGAGCACAACTGCTCCGGCAAACACGCCGCCTTCCTGGCCACCTGCAAGCGCATGCAGTGGCCGATGGAGAGCTACATGCAGCTCGACCATCCCCTGCAGCAGCAGGTGCTCAAGCGGGTCGGGGAGCTGCTGGGGATGCCCGGGGCCGAGCTGGTCACCGCCCGCGATGACTGCGGCGTGCCCACCCTGCAGCTGCAGCTGGCCCAGATGGCCCTGCTGTTCGCCCATCTGGGGGCCAGTGAGCAGCCGGAACTGGAGCGCCTGAGCCGGGCGATGCTGGCCCACCCCGACCTGGTGGCCGGCGAGGGGCGCTTCGACACCGCCGTGATGCGCAGCGGCCACGGCCAGGTGCTGAGCAAGGGCGGCGCCGAAGGCATTCAATGCCTCAGCCGCATCGGCGAGGGGCTCGGCCTGGCGATCAAGGTGGAAGACGGCGCCAGCCGGGCCAAACACGCGGTGGCTCTGCACCTGATGCGGCAGCTGGAGTGGCTCACCCCCTCCACCCTCGAGGAGCTCGGGCAGCAGTTCCTCGAGCCCATCCCCGGAGTGAAGCTCGAGGTGAACGGCGAACTGCGCTTCGACAACGGCCGCTGACGGCGCAGCGCGACTCCAGGCGGCTGCCCAGGGGCGTGTCCAGGGGAATATCCAGAAGCGAGCGTGCTCGGCTTCGTGACCAGAGGGGCGTTCAGAGGCGTGTCCAAGGGTGGTACCACCTTCCGCTGAAAGCGGTACCACCTTTGGAGAGGGCCCTGGAGGGGCGCTGGACCGGGCGCTGGAGGCATCGAGTGACGGTGGCGGACCGACCCTGTGAACACTGGCCCCCGCCTTCAGCCCCCAGTCCGCCCGTGCCTCAGCTCGCGCCAGCGTTGGTATCCCAGAGGGCATCGCGTTCAAACTGCTGCGCCGCCCCCTCCGTGGGGGGCACGGCGAACAGAGCCTCGGCG
>BJHC01000193.1 GCA_014191535.1 Cyanobium sp.
CTACGCGCGGGCCCGGCGGCTCCAGCACGGTGCCCGGCAGTTACTGGAGCAGGCGGCTGTGGGTGCAGACCCCTGGCCCCGCGCCCTGGAGGGCTGGATGGCCTTGCCCGGCATTGGCCGCAGCACCGCCGGCAGCATCCTGTCGTCGGCGTTTGATCTGCCCTTCCCGATCCTGGATGGCAACGTCAAACGGGTGTTGGCGCGCCTGATTGCGAGCCCGCGGCCGCCGGCGCGGGAGCTCCAGGGGCTGTGGCGGCTGAGTGAGCAGTTGCTCGATCCCCAGCGGCCCCGAGCCTTCAACCAGGCTCTGATGGATCTGGGCGCCACCGTCTGCACGCCCCGCAATCCCGCCTGCGGGGTCTGTCCCTGGCGGGGCCATTGCGCTGCCTACGCTGCCGGCACTCCGGCCGAGTACCCCGTGAAGGACGCCCCACGCGAGTTGCCGTTTCAGGTGATTGGCGTGGGGGTGGTGTTCAACGACCGCGGCCAGGTGCTGATCGATCAGCGCCTCGAGGAGGGGCTGCTGGGGGGCCTGTGGGAATTCCCCGGCGGCAAGCAGGAGGAGGGCGAAGCGATTGAGGCCACCATCGCCCGCGAATTGCGGGAGGAGCTGGCCATTGAGGTGGCCGTGGGGGAGGCCTTGATCCGCGTGGATCACGCCTACAGCCACAAGCGGCTGCGCTTTGAAGTGCATTGCTGTCGCTGGCTCAGCGGCGAACCCCAGGCCCTGGCCTGCCAGCAGTGGCGTTGGGTGGACCCCGCTGATCTGGGCGACTATCCCTTCCCCGCCGCCAACGCCAGGATCATTGCGGCGCTGCAGGAGCATCTGGCGGCAGCCTGAGCAGGGCCCGCCGCCCCGCTTCGGGTTGTTGGGGATCGAGCAACTGCAGCTCCACCCGCCAGGCCCCGGCTGGTTCAAAGCTCAGCCGGCCCGGCCATTCCACCGCCAGTAGGGCCCCCAGGGCCTGGGCCTCCTCCTCCTCCTGGGCGAACAGTTCATCGGCGGCGGCGGGCTGCTCCAGCCGGTAGAGATCCAGATGCACCAGGGCCGTTGGGCGCTGGCCCCGCCCGCCGGCGTAGTGCTGGGCCAGGGCAAAGCCGGGGCTGGTGATCGGCCCCTCGATCCCCAGCGCGGCCGCCAGCCCCTGCACCAGGCTGGTTTTGCCAGCGCCAAGGTTGCCCTCCAGCAGCAGGATCTGCGGTCCACCGCCGCCGGTATTGCTGGGGCCCTGCTCCAGCCACCGCTGCGCCAGTTCCGCCCCCAGGGCGGCCGTGGCGGCCGCATCCGCTAACAACACGCTGCGCGAATCCATCCCGGTAGATTGGCCCCAAGCGAGCCCGAAGCCTCGGCGTCTCTGCAGATATTTCAGTCGCCGCGCCGGGTTGTTGCCCAGCGCCGTGCGTCTTTCCCCCAATCCATACCCTCAGACACCCATGGTGGCTACACCCGTTTCGCCTGTGCTGCAGAGCACCAGCACCTATGTGATCGCCGATCTCGGCCTCGCGGAGTTCGGCCGTAAGGAGCTGAACATCGCCGAAACCGAGATGCCGGGCCTGATGGCCCTGCGGGCCAAGTACGGCGCCAGCCAGCCCCTCAAGGGCGCCCGCATCGCGGGTTCGCTGCACATGACGATTCAGACCGCCGTTCTGATCGAAACCCTCACGGCCCTCGGCGCTGAAGTGCGCTGGGCCAGCTGCAACATCTTCTCCACCCAGGACCACGCCGCCGCCGCCATCGCCGCTGCCGGCATCCCGGTGTTTGCCTACAAAGGCGAAACCCTGGATGAGTACTGGGCCTTCACCCACCGCATCCTCGAGTGGGGCGATGGCGGCACCCCCAACATGATCCTGGACGATGGCGGCGATGCCACCGGCCTGGTGGTGCTGGGCACCAAAGCCGAGAAGGATCCCTCGGTTCTCGATCACCCCTCCAACGAAGAGGAGACCGCCCTCTTCAACAGCATTCGCCAGAAGCTGGCGGCGCAGCCCGGCTTCTACTCCCGCATCTACGCCAACATCCAGGGCGTGACCGAGGAGACCACCACGGGTGTGGCGCGTCTCTATCAGATGCAGAAGAGCGGTGAGCTGCCCTTCCCGGCCATCAACGTCAACGACTCGGTCACCAAGAGCAAGTTCGACAACCTCTACGGCTGCCGCGAATCGCTGGTGGACAGCATCAAGCGCGCCACCGATGTGATGGTGGCCGGCAAGGTGGCCCTGGTGTTGGGCTACGGCGATGTGGGCAAGGGCTCAGCCCAGTCGCTGCGTGGCCTCGGCGCCACCGTGATGATTGCCGAGATCGATCCGATCTGCGCCCTGCAGGCGGCCATGGAGGGCTACCGCGTGGTGCGTCTTGAGGACGTGGTGCGCGATGTGGACATCTTCGTGACGGCCACCGGCAACTTCCGGGTGATCCGCCACGAGCACCTGATCCAGATGAAGGATCAGGCGATCGTCTGCAACATCGGCCACTTCGACAACGAGATCGATGTGGCGTCGCTGAAGCAGTACCCCTGGGACAACATCAAGCCCCAGGTGGACCACATCGTGCTGCCCAGCGGCAACCGCATCATCCTGCTGGCGGAAGGCCGCCTGGTGAACCTGGGCTGCGCCACCGGCCACCCCAGCTTCGTGATGAGCAACTCGTTCACCAACCAGGTGCTGGCCCAGATCGAGCTGTTCACCAAGGGCGACCAGTACGAGAAGCAGGTGTACGTGCTGCCCAAGCACCTCGATGAGATGGTGGCCCGCCTCCACCTCGAGAAGATCGGCGCCAAGCTCACCGAGCTCACCCAGGAGCAGGCCGACTACATCAACGTGCCGGTGCAAGGCCCCTACAAGCTCGAGCACTACCGCTACTGAGCACCGCCCCGCCTGATTGTGTGGCCATGCCACACAATCAGGCCAGTTGGCCGCGGCGGTGATGGGGCTCATGGACCTGGTGCAGCAGCTGCCGCAGCTGATCGGTGCGGCGGTGGAGGCCAACCCATTGCTGGGCTACGTCGCCATCTTTGCCGCGATGTTCCTGGAAAACCTGTTCCCGCCGATTCCCTCGGAATTGATCATGCCCCTGGGGGGCTTCTACGTGCAGCAGGGGCAGCTGGCCCTGGTGCCCGTGGTTCTGGCCGGTCTGTTGGGCACGGTGCTTGGTGCTCTGCCCTGGTACGGGATCGGCCGCCTGATCAATGAGCAGCGGTTGGAGCAATGGTTGGAGCGCCACGGCCGCTGGATCGGCATCAGCCCCCAGGAGCTGCAGCGCAGCCGCCGCTGGTTCAACCGCTACGGCAACGCCCTCGTGTTCTGGGGCCGCCTCGTGCCCGGGATCCGCACCCTGATCTCCGTGCCGGCGGGCATTGAGCTGATGCCCCTGGGGCCGTTCCTGCTCTGGACCACCGCCGGCAGCCTGATCTGGACGCTGCTGCTCACCCTGGCGGGCCTGGCCCTGGGCCAGGGCTACAGCAACGTGGAGCTGTGGATCGAGCCCGTGGCCAAGGCGGTGAAGGTGCTGCTGGTGCTGGCGGTGGTGGCTGGAGGCGCCTGGCTGGGTTTGCGCAGCTGGCGCCGGAGGAACAACAGCCACTGAGGGCTGACGTGACTGTCCGCCGATGCCGCTCT
>BJHC01000194.1 GCA_014191535.1 Cyanobium sp.
GGGTGGGGCGGCCGGTGCGCCAGGGCGGGGTGTTGCTGACGCTCTACCGGCCGGTGCTCGACAAGCAGCTGCTCCAGCAGCGGGGCAACCTTGCCCAGTTGCAGCGCATCAACCGCGACCTCGACCTGCGCGATGCCCTGCGCCTGCGCACGGAGGCCCTGGCGGTGGAGACGGCCCTGGCCAAGCTGGACGACGACGCCAAGCGCTATCGCCGACTGCAGAGCACCTACTCCAGCAAGCTGCGCAACCTGGACTGGTTGAGCCGCCGTCAGGTGGTGGCGCCCCTGTCCACGGAGGTGGTGTCAGCCGAGCAGGGGCTCACCAACACCAGCGTCAACCTCGATGAGGTGAAGATCAGCCGCCGCCGCGTGATCACCAACTACCAGCAGGTGAAGCTGCAGATCGAAACCCAGGCCCTGCAGCGTCGCTATCAGATCGACGATCTCAAGCGCGAAATCAAGGTGACCGAAGCGCGCATCGCCTACGACGGCCAAGTGGTGGCGGAGCGCTCCGGCAGCGTGCTCGACCTGCAGGTGATCCCCGGCCAGACCGTGGCCACCGGCCAGCGGCTGGGCACCATCGGCCGGCCGGATCAACCCTCAGCCCAGAGCCGGCCCCTGAAGGCGGTGGCTTACTTCTCCCCCGCGGATGCCCGTCGCCTGCCCCTGGGGCTGCCCGTGGAGGTGGTGCCCCAGTGGAAGCAGCGGGGCCGCTTCGGAGGAATTGTGGGCCGCGTCAGCCAGGTGCTCAGCCTGCCCGCCACCCTGGAGGACGTGTCCACCACCACGGGGAATCCGCAGCTGGCCCGGGAACTCACCAAGGATGGCCCCGTGATGCGGGCGGAGATCGAATTGGGCCGCGATGCTTCGACCACCGATGGCTACCGCTGGACCCTCTCCGGCGGTAGCGGCGTGTTCCCCGTGCGGGAAGGGCTCACGGTGAGTAGCCATGCCTATGTGGAATGGCGACCACCGCTGAGCTATGTGCTGCCGGGGCTGCGCTCCCTCACCGGTGCCTACCGCACCCTGCGGCTCGACAGCCTCTGGAATCGGCCCTTCCTGCGTCAGCCCGGTGCCCTGCCCTGATGGCCCTGCGTCTTCCCCCACGGCTGCACCTGCGCAACCCGCTGCTGCGCCAGGAGCTGCCCTGGCTTGGGGCGGAACTGCTGCTGTTGCTCGTGCTCTGCAACGCCAACCCCCCGGAGCTGTGGTTCTGGCTGGTGGTGCTGGTGGTGGTGCTCGGCTACCGCGCTGAGCGGTGGTGGTCGGGCCGGCCCCGCTAAGGCACCGCCTGCCACTGGCGCTCGAAGCTCACCCAGCCATCGTGCAGCTGGTGGCAGGTGATGGCGCGCCGGCCGCCGCTGCTGCTGAGCAACACGGCGTTGGCGATGGGATCGGCGAACACCGTGGCTTCCGCCGATTCCAGCCCTTGCCGTGCCGCCTCCAGGGCTTCAGGGGCCTGGGCGGGGCTCGCCAGCCAGCGCCCCTCGGGCCAGTGCTCCGCCCACAGCTCGAGCCGATCCGCCAGGGCTTCGAACAGCTCACACTCCGCCTGCTGCAGGGCATCGAGGCTGGGGCTGTGGGTGGTGAGCGGTGGCAAGCGCAGCAGGGTGCGGTAGTGGCTGATGGCGCCGCTGAGCCATTGCTCCTGCAGATCCCAGATGCGCCCGATCCGTTGGCCGATGCGGTCGTTGCTGATCTCCAGCCGCGCCTCCTGGCGCTGGCTCTGCAGCCGTAGGGCACTGGCCAGCAGCGCGTTCCGCCGCTCCAGCTTGGCGGGCCCCTCCAGGTCACACCCCTGGCGCAACAGCGTGGATCGCTCCCGCAGCAGCTGCGCCAGCTGGCGGTAGAGCTGGCGGGACAGCCGCAGGTGCTGGTCCACCGCCAGGCTGGGCCAGATCCAGCGCACCGCCCACCAGGCCGCCAGCACCCCGATCAGGGTTGCCACCAGGCGGGCGGGGATCCAGCTGGCCAGCTGCCCGGCGTGCACCGTCCAGCCCATGGCCACCACCAGGCCCGCCACCTTGTAGCCGGAGCGCAGCCCCAGGGATCCCCCCAGCAGCCGCGTGAGGCCCAGGGAGATGGCCACCCCCAGGGGCATGGGCAACGCCTCGGCCATGGTGCTCACACCGATGGCCACGATCAGGCCCCCCAGCAGCGTGCCCAGCATCCGCTGGGTGCCCAGCAGCTTGGTGGCCCCCACCGTTCCCCCCAGGGCCGCCCCCACCGCCATGGGGGCATAGAAGGGGTCGGGCAGGCCCAGCATCACCACCAATCCGGCCGAGAGTCCGGCGGTGAGGGCCATGCGCAGGTCGCCGCTGGTGAGCAGGGCCGCTGGCTTGGCTGCCGTCATCGCCGTTCCCCGTCGTGGCGGCTGGCCAGGGCCAGGCTCTGGGCGCTGCGGGCGAGCCGCTGCAGTTCATCGTCGAAGGCCAGCAGCAACAGGGGGGAGAGCCCCTTGGCTTCCGCCACCAGCCGCAGGTTGGCGCGGCGCGGCAGGGGCGGGATGGCGCTGGCTCGGGTCTGCAGCAGCTGCGGCAAGCGCTCCAGCCAGGGGGTGGCCTCACTGGCCAGGGCCCCCTGGGGCAGCAGCAGCCCCAAACGCTGCAGCTGCAGGCTGTGGTGGTTGATGCGTTCCCACAGCAGGCTGCGCTGCCGCCAGTGCTGGCGGTGCACCGGGCCCTCGGGGTTGCTGCGCAGCTCATCCCCCACCAACTGGCTCAGCTGCTGGCACAGGCGCCCCCCGGCGATGGGTTGGGGATCCGGCGTTGGTTGCGCCGTCGCGGCGGCCGGTTCCCCCTTGAGCTGTTGGCGGATCGTCTCCAGCCGCTCGGCCATCAGCTGCCGCAGTTGCCGTTCCACGGCGTTCATCTCCCCCAGGCGGTTGATCGGCCAGAACAGGGCGTTCACGAGCAGCGTGGCCAGCACCCCCACCAGGGTGTCGGCGGTGCGGTTGACCACATAGAGGCCATCGAGCTCGGCGTAGCGCGCCACCAGAAACAGCATCGAGCTCACCACCAGGGCGGTGCCGAGGCTGGCCTGCCACCGGAACAGCCGCAGCAGCGGCACCACGATCAACAGCGTCACCGTCAGGCCGAGCCAGCCCTGCAGCAGGGTGTGCACCAGGAAGCTCACCAGGCCGGCGGCGATGGTGCCCAGCACCCGTGCCCGGGCGGCCGCCACCACCCGGGTGTCGGTTTCGTCCATGCACATCACCACCGCCAGCAGCGGATACCAGACGAACTCCACCTGGCTGAAGCGCAGGGCCCAGGCACCCGCCAGGGCGGCGGCGAGGGTGATCTTGATGGCGGCCCGCAGGCTGCTGCGGCTGAGCACGCTGGGCACGGAGGACACCCTGGCGTCGATTCTGGCGCCCCCGGCGAAAGCGTCGACAATGGGGAGCGTCTGGCGTGTCAACGGCCATCGCCCTGCAGCTCTCCCCCGACCTCGATGCCCTGCTGCGCATGGGCCTGGCGGTGCTCTGCGGCCTGGCGGTGGGCTACAACCGCGCCCACAGCAGCGGTGCCAACCGGCTGCGGGTGCATGTGCTGGTGGGCCTGAGCGCCTGCCTGATGGTGCTGGCGGCGGGCCCGGATCTGGAGGCCCGCAGCC
>BJHC01000195.1 GCA_014191535.1 Cyanobium sp.
GCTGGTGCGCATCGCCGCTGCCCTCCCGCGCCAGCACCAGCATCGGAATCGGTCTGGGGCCCGGTTGCTCGAGCTGGCGGCGGTACTGCTCCACCAGGTGCAGGTAGCGCTCCAGGGTCCAGCCGTGGTTGCCCTGTTCCTGGGCACTCCAGAAGCGCCGCAGGGCCTCTGTGCAGGCCTCGCGGCCGAATTCCTGCCAGCAGCGCTCCTGGGCCTCCAGCCCATCGAGGCCATCGGCCCGCAGTTGGCGGAACAGGCTCAGTTCCGGTGCATCGGCGCTGCTGTCGGGGGGGAGCATCCGCGCCAACTGGGCGATGGGGGCCACCGACATGCGCAGCCAGCAGCGCTCCAGCAGCAGCACCGGCAGGGCGCCGTGCCAGCCCGGCTGTTCCTGCTGCTGTTCCAGCAGCCGCTCCACTCGGCGCCGCAGCCGCGGGGTGAGCTGCTGCTGCCAGGGGGCCAGGGCGGCCGGGGATTCAGCCATGGGCCCCCCGGAAGGTGATGTCGGCGATGGCGTATTCCCGCGGCTCCAGATGAATGGTGCAGCGCACATTGCCGAAGCGTTGCTCCAGGTGTTCCTCCACCAACTCGGTGATGCGGTGGGCCGTGGGCAGGTCGTCGGCATCCACCACCATGTGCAGCTCAATGAACACCCGCTGGCCGAGCACGCCGCGGCTGGCGATGTCGTGCACGTTGAGCACCCCCGGTACCCCGGTGGCCACCTCGTGGATGGCCTCCGGGGCGATGGCGATCTGGTCCACCAGCCAGGGCAGGTTGCTGCGCAGCACCTGCCAGCACACCCGCGCCAACAGCAGGCAGAGGGGAATGGCCAGGGCCACGTCCAGCCAGTTCTGGCCGAGCCAGACGGCGCCGGCCAGGCCCACCAGCACCACCACGGTGGTCCAGATGTCGCTGGTGGTGTGTTTGGCGTCCGCCAGCAGCAGCTGGCTGCCCAGGCGTTTGCCCTCGCTGCGTTCGTAGCCCGCCAGCAGCAGGTTGCAGCCCAGCACGATCAGCAGCAGCACCAGGTCGTGGCCGTCGAGGCGCAGGGGCTGCAGGCCGCTGGCGATCCGCTCGATGGCCGTGCGCAGGATCTCCAGGGCGGTGAACAGGATGAAGCCGGCGATGGCCAGGGCCCCAAGGGCCTCGTATTTGTCGTGGCCGTAGGGGTGATCGCGGTCGGGAGTGGGGTCGGAGAGGTTGTTGGTGATCAGCCCCAGCAGGCTGGAGAGCCCGTCGGTGGCGCTGTGCATGGCATCGGCCAGCACCGCCAGCGACCCGGTGAGCAGGCCGATCACCAGCTTCAGCAGGCTCACGGAGACGTTCACCGCCAGGGCCACCAGCAGCACCCGTTGCACGGCGGCGCGGGTGTCCACCCGCGCTCCATCCGCCGCCATCGCCACCCCGCCGCGGGCCTTGCGCCTGAGGACAACTCCCATGGCCGCTGCGGCGTCATGTGTACGCCAACGTTATTGGGTCTGTGCAGGGCCCACCAGCTGAGCTAAACCAGCTGCACGTCAGACCGGCCCCCTCGCCGGAGCCCGTCGTCCGTGCCTGAGCCGGCTTCCCCCGCATCCCCCCTCACCGGCACGGCCCTGGCTCTGCTGAAACCGCTGCGGCGCCACTGGCCCGTGGGGCTGAGTGTCGGCGGAGGGCTGCTGCTGCTGGAAACGGCCCACGGGCCGTTGTCGTCGCTGCTGAGCCTCAGTGCCGCGGCCGCCGGCCTGTGGCTGCTCAGTGCCCGGCTGCGACCGCGGGCTCCGCGGCTGCCCACCAGTGTGGCCGGGTGGTTTGAGCGCTGCGAAGCGGTGCTGGCCAGTTTTGAGCGGCTGCAGGGCGGCGCCGACGCCGCGTTCCGGCCCCAGCAGCAGCGCCGCCAGCAGCAACTGCAACAACTGAAGGAGCGGTCCGGCCAGGGGGCGTTGCAGTGGGCGCTGGTGGGCACCAGCCCCTGGAGCGAGCGGCTGCAGGGGGCGCTGCTGGCGGCCGTGCAGTCGCCCGTGCCGCTGCAGGTGGTGCGCGGCCATCCACTGCCGGCGGGGCCCGGGCGCTGGAGCTGGCCGGAGGCCTTCCGCCACTGTGATGTGGTGCTGTATCGCCTGGAGTTGCCGCTCAAGGCGGCCGATCTGCGCTGGCTGGAGGCGCTGCCCGAGGGGCAGCCGGTGCTGCTGTTGGTGGATCGGCCGGCCAACGGTGACTGGAGCCAATGGCAGCAGCAGCTGCAGCAGCAATTGCCACCCCGGTTGGGGGAGCACTGCTGGCCCTGGTCACCGGAGCGGGAGGATCTGGCCGCCGATCTGGCCCCGCTGAACGGTTGGTGGAGCGCGGCGGCGCCGGAGCTGCAGCAGAGCACCCAACGCCGCTGCCTGGAGGCGCTGCACGGCCAGTGGCAGGGGGAGCTGGAGAGCCTGCGGCGGCAGCACTGGCAGCGGCTGCTGCAGCGCACCCAGTGGACCGTGGCGGCCGGTGTGGTGGTGGCACCCCTGCCCAGCCTGGATCTGCTGGTGCTGGCGGCGGCCAATGGCCTGATGCTGCAGGAGATGGCCGAGCTCTGGGACTGCCCGTGGACCCTGGAGCAGTTGCAGGCGGCGGCCCTGGAGCTGGCCCGGGCGGCCCTGACCCAGGGGGTGGTGGAGTGGAGCAGCCAGACCCTGGCCTCCGTGGTGAAGCTGCACGGGGCCACCTGGCTGGTGGGTGGGGCCCTGCAGGCCCTGAGCGCCGCCTATCTCACCCGGGTGGTGGGGCGGGCCATGGCCGATTACCTGGCCCTGGCGGCCGGGGTGCCGGAGGCGGAGCTGCAGGCCCTGCTGCAGCGGCAGGCACCGCTGCTGGTGGCCCAGGCGGCCGAGGCCGAAAAACTCAATTGGGGCGCCTTTCTGCAGCAGGGGCGGCAGTGGCTTCAGCAGCAGTCCGGCGCAGCGGAGGCCATCGCGTCGCTTTAAACAACTTCATGACAAGTTCATAAACTGCTTCATGAACTTGTCTGAGGTTGGCTGAACTTAAGAAACGCTTCCGGGAATGCTGGACGGCCCTCCGTAGCGTTGGCAGGCCACGTTTGTGGCATCCGCACTGTTTCGGCTTCCTTAGAAGTCATTCCTTCCATGACCACTGCCCTTCGCAGCGGCCGTTCCAGCACCTGGTCTCAGTTCTGTAACTGGGTCACCAGCACCGACAACCGCATTTATGTGGGTTGGTTCGGTGTGCTGATGCTGCCCTGCCTGCTGTCGGCCACCATCTGCTTCATCGTTGCGTTCATCGCAGCACCTCCCGTCGATATCGACGGCATCCGTGAGCCCGTTGCCGGCTCCTTCCTCTACGGCAACAACATCATTTCCGGCGCTGTCATCCCCAGCAGCAACGCCATCGGTCTGCACTTCTATCCGATCTGGGAAGCCGCCAGCCTCGATGAGTGGCTGTACAACGGCGGCCCCTATCAGCTGGTGGTGTTCCACTTCCTGATCGGCATCTCCGCCTACATGGGCCGCCAGTGGGAGCTCAGCTACCGCCTCGGCATGCGCCCCTGGATCTGCGTGGCCTACAGCGCTCCGCTGTCGGCGGCCTTCGCCGTGTTCCTGATCTATCCCTTCG
>BJHC01000196.1 GCA_014191535.1 Cyanobium sp.
GCAACGCAGCTCCACACGCTCGGAGCCCATGGCCTTCAGGCCCTCCAGCACGTAGCGCACGTTGAAGGCGATCTGAATGGCCTCACCGTTCACCTCAGCAGCGATGGCCTCGGATCCACTGCCCACATCCTGGGCATCGGCACTGATGGCCAACTGGCCGGTCGCCGGATCGCTGCTGATCTTGACCACGTTGTTGTGCTGGTCCGCCAGCACCGCCACCCGCTCGAGGGCTCCCACCAGGCCCTTGCGATCGAGCTTGAGGCTGCGGGCAAAGCTGTCGGGGATCAGTTGGCGGTAATTGGGATACGTGCCATCGAGGCTGCGGCTGGTGAGCACCTGATCGGCCCACTGGAACACCACCTGGCCGCGGTCGCAGAACAGGCTCACCGGATCGGCAGCGCCACGGCTGGAGAGCAGGCGCTCCAGCTCCCGCAGGGAACGGGCCGGCACGGTGACATCCAGCTGATCGGCAGCGCCGCCGCCTTCAGCCGGTTCCGCACCGTTTTGCAGCCGCAGCACCGCCAGGCGATGGCCATCGGTGGCGGCGCACTCCAGCCCCTCGGCATCGAGCCCCAGGTGCACGCCCGTGAGCAACTGTTTGGCTTCATCGCCGCTGCTGGCGAACAGGGTGGCGCGCAAGCCCTTGATCAAGGCTTCGGGATCCAGACGGATCGGTGTGGCCACCTGGGCCAGGGGGAGCTCCGGGAAATCATCAGCGGGCATGCCGCGCATCTGATAACTGCCGGAAGCGCTGGTGAGCTCCACCTGCTCAGCGCCCTCCGCGCAGGTGAGCCCGATCGGGCTGTCGGCAGGCATCCGGGCCACGATCTCTCCGAACAGGCGGGCCGGCAGGGTGATGGCGCCGCTGGTCTGCACGGAGGCCGCCAGGCTGGTCTGGATCCCCAAACTCAGGTCAAAGCCCGTGAGGCTGAGGCGTCCGGTGCCGGCATCGGCGGTGAGCAGCACATTGGCCAGCACCGGATGGGTGGGACGGCTCGCCACGGCCCGGCTCACCAGCTGAAGGCTGGCATTGAGTTCGGCCTGGGAGCAGACCAGCTTCATGGCTTGGCGGAATGGCCCCCCACGCTTCCACAAGCCGGCTGGAAGTGCAACGGGCGGTCCGAGCGGTTTCCCCGGCATTCCCCAGAGCG
The DNA here is from genome assembly GCA_014191535.1 of Cyanobium sp. Lineage (GTDB taxonomy): Bacteria > Cyanobacteriota > Cyanobacteriia > PCC-6307 > Cyanobiaceae > Vulcanococcus. The sequence continues at coordinate 1,152 of BJHC01000196.1, forward strand.
GTGATTAGAAGGATTTGATTTTTAAAAGAACAAAACCCAATCCGTAGTCGTAGGGCCCGGGGAAACCCAGCAAAAGCGCCCAGACTCCCTTCAGGGCAGGGGTTTTGATTTCCCCAGTGCTGGGGATTGCGGCTGTGGACTTCGGCTGGCTCTGGCGTTTTCCACGCAATCCCGAGCCTGGGGAAATCCGTGGAGTCTTGAGGGCTGGAGGCGAGGGTCGTTTTCCGCGGCGGTCGCCCCCGGTTTTCCGCCGCTTTTGGACAGACGGTTGTTGGGTTGGTTGGGGCCTTAGAACCCCATCACCCGCGCCACGGTCTGGGTGTCGGGCTCCAGGCCGGTGTGGAACTTGGAGTCGTTGTGCTCGATGGCGGTGGTGGGGTCCTTCAGGCCATTGCCGGTGAGTACACACACCACGGTGGCGCCGGCGGGCACCTCCTCACGGCGCTTGAGCAGGCCCGCCACGGAGGCGGCACTGGCGGGTTCGCAGAACACCCCTTCACCGCTACCCAGCAACTTGTAGGCCTCGATGATTTCGGCATCGGTGACGGCCATGAAGTCGCCGTTGCTCTCCGCTCGCACTTTGAGGGCGTTGTCGCGGTTCACCGGGTTGCCGATGCGGATGGCGGTGGCGATCGTGTCGGGCTGCTCCACCGTGTGGCCCAGCACCAGGGGGGCGGAGCCGGCCGCCTGGAAGCCCATCATCCGCGGCAGGCGGCGGCTGTGGCCGGCCTGCTTGTACTCGTTGAAGCCCATCCAGTAGGCGGTGATGTTGCCGGCGTTGCCCACGGGAATGCAGAGCCAGTCCGGTGCTTCGCCGAGGGCATCCACCACCTCGAAGGCGGCGGTTTTCTGCCCCTGCAGCCGGTAGGGGTTCACCGAGTTCACGAGGGTGATCGGGTATTGGTTGGCCACCTCCTGCACGATCGCCAGGGCCCGGTCGAAGTTGCCCTTCACCGCCAGCACTTCAGCGCCGTAGAGCAGGGCCTGGGCGAGCTTGCCCTGGGCCACATAGCCATCGGGGATCAGCACGAAGGCCCGCATCCCGCCCCGGCGGGCATAGGCGGCCGCCGCCGCCGAGGTGTTGCCGGTGCTGGCGCAGATCACCGCCTCCGAGCCCGCCTCCTTGGCCTTGGAGATGGCCATGGTCATGCCCCGGTCCTTGAACGAACCGGTGGGGTTGAGGCCGTCGTATTTCAGGAACACCTTCACGCCCTTGCCGATGCGTTCGGCGATCACCGGGGCGGGGATCAAAGGGGTGGCTCCCTCCCGCAGGGTGATCACGGGGGTTTTGGCGCTCACCGGCAACCACTTGCGGTAGCCCTCGATCAGTCCCGGCCAGTCCTGCATGGCCGGGCGGCGTCTGAAGGGCAGCAGGGGCACGGGCGCTGGTTTTGCTCTTGAGACCGAATCTACGGGGCGGGTTTCGCCTCACCGGAGGGCTTGCCCTTGCCCGGGGTGGAGTCGCCCCGCAGGCCATCGAGGGGCGAGTCGGTGAAAAACTGCACCAGTTGGCTGATCGACTTGGCCTTTTGCATCACCGCCAGCAGGGCCGGGATGCTCACCTCCATCTCATCCACGGGGTAGGCCTGCAGGAAGCTCACGGCGCTGATCCGGCCATCCCCCTTGGCCAGGGCATTGAGGATGCCGGCGCGCAAGGCCTGGATCCCCACTTTTTTGGCGTAGAGGGGATAGACGATCTGGGACACCCGCGCCAGCACCGCCTCCCCGAGGCGGGTGTTGAGCAGGCGGCTGGTGAGCACCAGGGGAATGGCCAGTTCCGCTTTGAGCAGTTTTCCGATCTCGGCCGGGTTTTGTTTGGCGACGGCCAGCACATCCGCCATCAGGCCCCGGGCCTGGCCGGTTTCGGCCAACAACACCAGATCGGCCACGCTGATCGAGCGGCGAAAGGCGCCGCTGACAAACACCACGTTCTCCGCCGCTTGGCTGCTCTGGGGCAACAGGGCCAGGCCGAGCAGCCCCGCCGTGAGGGCGGCCCCCAGGGCGATGGCGGCCAGCCGTTGGCGACGTCCTTGCCGGTGGCGGAGGGCCATGGTGCGGGGTGAGATTGGGCCCGACCCTAGGCCGGTTGCTGCTGGCTGCCTGCACCCACCAGCACATCCCGCAGCAGTCGCACCACGCTGCGTTCTGCCAGTCCCTTGGCCAGATCGGCCCCCATCCGGCGCAGTTCGGTTTCCTGCAGCAGCCGTGGGATCCGCTTGAGCAGCAGCTGCGGTTCAAATCCCGGCAATTGGCGCAGGATCGCCACCAGCCGGGCGATGGGTTCCAGGGAGAGCACCGTGGCGGCTTCCGCTTCGCCGCTGGTCACCCTGTCCTGCCGGCTGCGCAGCCCCGGGGGGAGCAGGGGTGCGGGCAGGCGGCGGCTGAGGGCCAGGGCGGTTTGCCAGCCCA
>BJHC01000197.1 GCA_014191535.1 Cyanobium sp.
TCAACGACAACTACGTGTTCGTGCTGCATGGCGATGGCCCCGGGCCGGCGGTGGTGGTGGATCCCGCCGTGGCGGAGCCGGTGGCGGCGTGGCTGGAGCAGCGCGGCCTGGAGCTCACGGCGATCCTGCACACCCACCACCACCACGACCACATCGGCGGCGCCCCCGAACTGCTGGCCCGCTGGCCCGGGGCCCAGGTGATCGCCAGTGCTGCCGATCGGGCGCGCATCCCCCATCAGACCCAGGGGGTGGCCGGCGGCGAGCGGCTCACCGTGCTGGGGCGGGCCGTGGAGGTGCTGGAGGTGCCGGGCCACACGGCCCACCACATCGCCTTTTACCTGCCGCCCCAGGGGGAGGGCGGCGGTGAACTGTTCTGCGGCGACACCCTGTTCGCCGGTGGCTGCGGGCGGCTGTTTGAGGGCACGCCGGAGCAGATGCACCACTCGCTCGGTCTGCTGGCCCAGCTGCCGGCGGACACCCGGGTGTGGTGCGCCCACGAGTACACCGAGGGCAACCTGCGCTGGGCGGCGGCCCAGGCGCCCGACGACGCACCCATTGCCCAGCGGCTGGAGGCCGTGCAGGCGCGGCGGGCCGAGGGGCAGCCCACCATCCCCAGCAGCATTGGCCTGGAGCGGGCCACCAACCTGTTTATGCGGGCGGCGGATGCCGCCGAACTGCGGCGTCACCGCGGCAGCAAGGACCTCTGGCGCGGCTAGGGCTCAGCCTGCAACAACAGAAAACCTGCTTCTTGCTGCTCAATAAACGCCTCAATGGTGCTGGCGTTGGCCAGCACCAGCTCCGCCGTGCGGCGGTTGGACGCATTGCCAATGGCCAGACAAATCACCTTGGGGGGCCAGCCCAGATCCAGGCTCAGGCGGATGAAGTCCTCATCCTTGGTGACCAGGGTTGCCTGGGTGTCGCGCGCCGCTTGCCACACCGCCGCATCAGGGGAGCCGCCCAGGCCCATGGTGCGCAGATGCAACACATCGCTGAACCGTTCAGCGATCAGAGGAACCAAACGCTCTGAGAGGTTTTCATCCAACAACAGCCGGTTGCTCACGCCTGTAAGGCAGTGACCACCAGGGCTCGTTCCCGCTCAGCCGCGTAGGCCATGCAGGCAAGAACATCGTCGTGGGACAGCTGTGGAAAATCGTCGAGCAAGTCCTGTTCGGACACTCCGCTGCCGAGCAGGCCGAGCACATCAGCCACGCTGATTCTGGTGCCGCGGACACAGGGCTTGCCGAAGCGAACCGTTGGGTCGGTTGTGATCCGATCGAGGGCTGTCATCAACCCAATTTAGGGCTGAGTTTCAAACAGGTCTGGCCCTTAAACCGGCAGTTCAGCAGCCGCCCGCAGGGGCTGACCACCGGGGAACAACCGCGCCGGTTCGCCGGCGCGCAGATGCAAGCGGCAGCGCTGACCGCGCTCGTAATCGGCGCTGAGGGGCAGGCGTAACCGCAAGCGCCGGCCATCGCTTTGCACCTGATACAGCCACTCGCGGCCCAGGAATTCACGGCCCACCACCCAGGCCTCGGCGCTGTCATCGGGAACCAGCTCCAACCCCTGGGGACTGAGCAGCACCTGCAGGGGCTCCTCACCAGGGTTGGCGGCATCGAGCGGGGCTGGCCCCTCGGGCTCCAGCCAACCCAGGGGGGTGCGCAGGCGGTGGCCCTGCCACTGGGCGGAGAGCAGGTTGCCCTGCAGCACGAAGCGCCCGACGAAGGCGGTGGCAGGGCAGTTCACCAGCTCCTGGGGGCTGGCGCACTGGTGCAGCCGGCCGGCCTCGAGCACGGCCACGCGGTCGCAGATGGCCAGGGCTTCCTCGGGGTCGTGGGTCACGATCACGCCGCTGGCGCCGCAGCGGGCCAACACGCCGGGCAGCTCGGCCCGCAGCCGCAGGCGCACCTCCACGTCGAGGTTGGAGAAGGGTTCATCCAGCAGCACCAGGGCGCTGCCGGGGGCCAGGGCCCGGGCCAGGGCCAGGCGTTGCCGCTGGCCGCCGGAGAGCTCGTGGGGATAGCGCTGCTCCAGCCCCTTGAGGCCCAGCAGCTCCAGCAGCCAGGCGGCACGGCTGCTGTCCTGGCCGCGCCGCAACCCGAAACAGGCATTCCGCCAGGCATCGAGGTGGGGGAAGAGGGCGTAGTCCTGAAACACCATGCCCACGCCGCGGCGCTCGGGGGGCAGCCAGCGCTGGGGCCCTGCCACCTCCTGGCCGCCGATCCGCACCACCCCACGGTCGGGACGCTCAAAGCCGGCAATCAGCCGCAGCAGGGTGGTCTTGCCGCAACCGGAAGGGCCCAGCAGGCCCACCAATTCCCCGGGGCGCAGCTGGAAGTCGATGTCCCGCAGCGTCCAGTCGCCGCTGGAGGCGGGGCCGCGGTAGCGGTGCCACAGGCCGCTCAGCTCCACCTGCGGCCGCAGGGGCAGCTCAGTGCTGGGCTGGGCAATGCGCATCCGGCGGGTTCGCCATAGGCTCAGCCCCCCATCTTCCCCTGCGATGACCACCGCCGCGATCGAGGCCGTCACCACCAGCGCTGCCCCGGCCCCCGTGGGCCCCTACAACCAGGCCGTGAAGGCCGGCGGGGTGCTGTATTGCTCCGGCCAGATCGCCCTGGATCCGGCCACCGGAGCGATGGTGGGCGGTGGCGATGTGGAAGCCGAAACGCGGCAGGTGCTGGCCAACCTGAAGGCGGTGCTGACGGAAGCGGGCTGCAGCCCCCAGCAGGTGGTGCGCACCACCGTGTTCCTGGCGGACCTGGGGGATTTCGCCAAGGTCAATGCCCTTTACGCCGAGATGTTCGGCGCCGGCGTGTCGCCGGCTCGGGCCTGTGTGGAGGTGGCGGCACTGCCGAAGGGGGCACGGGTGGAGATCGATTGCATCGCGGTGCTGGGCTGAGCGGCCCGCACAGGTTCACGGCTGGCGGATCACCCGGAAGGTGAGGTTGATCCGCTCGGCCACCACCCGGGTGCGGGGCGGCAGGGCGTGCTGCCAGTGGTGCTGGGTGGGGGCCTGCATCACCAGCAGGTCGCCGTCCTCCAACCGCACCGCAAAGGCCGGCTCGTCACCCCGTCGGGGACGAAAGCGCAGATCTCGGGCGACGCCGAGGCTCAGGGAGGCGATGGGGGCCTGGTCGTCGAGTTCGGGTTCGTCATCCGCATGCCAACCCATGCGATCGGCACCGCTGCGGTAGCGGTTGACCAGCAGGCTGTTGAAGCACACCCCCAACTCCTGCTGCAACCGATCCCGCAGCAGGGCGAGGCTGGGGGTCCAGGGGCTGATGGGCGGTTGCTGGCCGCTGTAGCGGTAGGTGCAGCCGGGATCCGCCACCCAGCAGCACAGCCTCGGCGTGGGGTGCTGGCGGCCGTACACGGTGACCAGCGGCTGCTCCCAGGGCAACTCCTCCACCAGGGTGATGCGCAGCTGCTGCGCATCAAGGCCCTGCTGCTGCACCCAACCGGGGGAGTGGCGCAGGCTGAGCCCACGGCGCTGGATGGCAATCAAGGCGGGTGCGGGCGGGGGCCCTGG
>BJHC01000198.1 GCA_014191535.1 Cyanobium sp.
GTCCCCATGGGTGGAGGCACCTCGGGGCAGAACCGACGCCCCATCGCCCCATTGGCACCGCATCGGGGCTGCGGGGCACGCCGCCGCTAACGGGTCTCCTCAGGCTGGTGTTCGTCAGCCCCCGCGCCGATGCGCCCCTCCTGGACCCGTGGCCGCCTGCAGGGCCTGATTCGCCAGGGGCTGGGTGACCGGCCGTTGATCGTGGTGTCGAACCGCGAGCCCTGGATCCACACCAGCTGGGATGGCTCCATTCGCGTGGAGCGCCCCGCCAGTGGATTGGTCACCGCCCTGGAGCCCTTTGCCGAAGCCAGCGGTGGCACCTGGATCGCCCACGGCAGCGGCGATGCGGATCGGTGCTGCGTGGATGCGCACGATCGGGTGGCCGTTCCCCCCGACCATCCCCGCTATCAGCTGCGGCGCCTGTGGTTGAGCCAGGCCGAACAGGACGGCTACTACAACAACCTCGCCAACCGCGGCCTGTGGCCCCTGTGCCACGTGGCCTTTGTGCCGCCCCTGTTTGAGGCGGCCCATTGGCACACCTACCGGCAGGTGAATGCCCGCTTCGCCGAGGCGGTGCTGGAGGAGGCGGCCGGTGGCCCCGCCCTGGTGTTCCTGCAGGACTACCACCTGGCGCTGGCGGCGCAGATGCTGCGGCGGGCCAACCCCCAGCTCACCCTGGTGCAGTTCTGGCATGTGCCCTGGCCCAACCTCGAGCTGCTGCGCACCTTCCCCTACGCCGAGGAGCTGATGGAGGGTTTGCTAGGCAACGATCTGATCGGGTTCCAGATCCCCGCCCACGTCCGCAACTTTCTGGAGGCGGCGGATCGGTTGGTGGAGGCGCGGGTGGATCCCGATGCCGATCAAGTGCTGCGCGGTGGCCATGGCACCCATGTGGCCGCCTATCCGATCAGCATCGATTTCCAGCAGTGGAACCATGACGCCGCTGCGGTGCCGGTGCTGGAGGCGATGCAGCGTTGGCGCCAGCGCCTCGGCCCCCACGACCCGGACCTGCTGGGGGTGGGCATGGAGCGGCTCGATTACACCAAGGGGTTGCCCCAGCGGCTGCGGGCCGTGGAGCGCCTGCTGATTCAGGAGCCCACGCTGCGCGGCCGCTTTCGCTTTGTGCAGGTGCTGGCCAATTCCCGCAGCCAGATCAGCGAGTACCACGCCCTCCACACCGAGCTGGAGGCGATCACCGCCGGCATCAATGCCCGATGGGGCAGTGACGACTGGCAGCCGCTGCAGCTGCGCATGGAGCGCTGCGACATCCCCGATCTGATGGCTCTGCAGCGGCTGGCGCGCTTCTGCCTGGTGAGCTCCCTGCACGACGGCATGAATCTGGTGGCCAAGGAATTCGTGGCCTCCCGCTCCGATGGCGATGGGGTGCTGATCCTCAGCCGCTTCGCCGGCAGTGCCCTGGAGCTCAACGGAGCCCTGCCCGTGCATCCCTACTGCCTGGACCAGTTGTCCGCGGCCATGGCCCTGGCCCTGCGGATGCCGGAGCAGGAGCGGCGCCAGCGGATGGAGCAGATGCGCCGTCAGGTGGCGGAGCACAACGTCTACCGCTGGGGCGGCGAGATTGTGTCGGACATCCTGCGGCTGCAGCTGTTGCATCCGCCCGTGCGGCACCCCGCCCCCAGCAGCCGGGTGGTGGCTCATGTCTGAGCTCAACGTCAACAACGACGGCAGCAGCAACTGGCACCTGGATGCCGTCTTCTACCAGGTGTACGTGCGCGGGTTTAAGGACAGCAGCCGGGATGGCAACGGCGATCTGCGCGGGCTGATCGAGAAGCTCGACTACATCCAGAACCTGGGGGTGAGCTGTCTGTGGCTGATGCCGATCTTTCAGTCGCCCCTGCGGGATGACGGCTACGACGTCTCGGATTTTCTCAGCATTGATCCCAGCATCGGCAGCCTGGCGGATTTTCAACAGCTCACTGAGGCGGCCCATCACCGGGATCTGCGCGTGATCACCGATTTGGTGATCAGCCACACCTCTGATCAGCACCACTGGTTTGAGCAGGCGCGCCAGGGGCCCGAATCCCCCTACTTCCACTACTACGTGTGGAGTGACCGCGACGACCGCTACCCCGAAGCGCGGGTGATCTTCAGCGACACGGAACACTCCAACTGGGCTTGGGACCATCGTAGCAAGCGCTACTACTGGCACCGCTTCTTCAGCCACCAGCCCGACCTCAACTACGACCATCCGCCGGTGCAGGAGGCGATGCTCGATGTGATGCGCTTCTGGTTGGATCTGGGCATCGATGGCTTCCGCGTGGATGCGGTGCCCTACCTGTTTGAACGGGAGGGAACCAATTGCGAAAACCTGCCGGAAACCCACGCCTTCTGCCGCCGCATGCGCCAGCTGATCGATGAGGAATATCCGGGCCGCATTTTGCTGGCGGAAGCCAACCAGATGCCCGACGACCTGGTGCCCTACTTCGGCAACGGCGATGGCCATGAATTTCACATGGCGTTCAACTTCCCGTTGATGCCACGGCTGTTTCTGGCCCTGCGCCGCGAGGACAACCGACCCCTGATCGAGTGCATTGAGAGCCTGCCGCCGATTCCTAAGGACTGTCAGTGGGCCACATTCCTGCGCAACCACGACGAGCTCACCCTCGAGATGGTGACCGATCTGGATCGGGAGTTTTTGTACAGCGAATACGCCCGTGATCCACGCATGAAGATCAACCTGGGCATCCGCCGCCGCCTGACGCCGCTGGTGGATCACGATCGGCGCCGGCTGGAGCTGCTGTTCAGCCTGCTGCTGAGCTTGCCAGGGGCGCCGGTGATCTATTACGGCGATGAGATCGGCATGGGCGACAACATCTACCTCGGTGATCGCAATGGTGTGCGCACACCGATGCATTGGTCGGATGACCGCAACGCCGGCTTCTCCGCGGCGGATCCCTCCATGCTCTACCAGCCGGTGATTACCGATCCGCTGGATCACTACCAGGCGGTGAATGTGGAGGCCCAGCTGCGCTCCCCCGCTTCCCTGTTGCACTGGATCCGCCACCAATTGCGCCAGCGCCGCAGTCAGCCGGTGTTCAGCCGGGGCGACATCCGCTTCCTCAAAGTGAGCAACCGCAGCACCGTGGCGTTCACCCGCAGCTATCGCGGCACCACGGCCCTGTTGGTGCACAACCTGGCGGCGATCGTGCGGCCGGTGTATCTGGATCTGGCGGCCCACGCCGGCTGCAGGCCCATTCATTTCAGCGGCAACCACGGCTTCCCGCTGATCGGAGCCGATCCCTATTTCCTCAGCCTGGCGCCCTACGAATCGCTGTGGTTCCTGCTGGAGCCCGCCTGAATGCCCCTGGATGCGTTGATCAGCGCCAGCCTGGCGGCCCCGGCGGTGCTGTTGTACCTGGATTTCGACGGCACGCTGGTGTCGCTCCGCCGCGACCCCGGCCGCTGCCAGCTGAGCCCGGCCGTGCTGGCGTCATTGCAGCAGCTTTGTCGGAGCCCGGGGCCGCCACCGCTGGACCTGGCGGTGATCAGTGGCCGC
>BJHC01000199.1 GCA_014191535.1 Cyanobium sp.
GCAGCTGCAGGCGCTGTGGCCCCTGCTGCAGGCCCCACCGGCCGCCGCCCACGCCCCGGAGCCGGAGCCAGCCCAGGCCATGGGGCCGGCGGTGACCCTGGCCATCGCCAGCGACGCCGCCTTTCACTTCCGCTACCCCGAGGCCAGCGAGCTGCTGGCGCAGCAGGGGGTGGAGCTGCAGCCCTGGTCGCCCTTGGCGGATCAACCGCTGCCGGCCGGCTGCCGCGGCCTGGTGTTGCCCGGCGGCTACCCGGAACTCCACGCCAGCCAACTGGGCCAGAGCCGACGCAGCCTGGCGGAGCTGCGGCGCGCCCATGGGGCCGGCCTGCCGATCTATGCCGAATGCGGAGGCCTGCTGCTGCTGGGCCAGCGGCTGGCGGACACCGACGGCACCAGCCACCCCATGGCCGGCATCCTCCCCTTCGAAGCCCGCCGCGGCGCGCTGAGCCTGGGCTACCGCGAGGCCGAGCCCGGCGGCGATGGGTTGGTGGTGCGGCGCGGCGAACGGCTCTGCGGCCATGAATTCCACCGCTGGCAGCTGCAGCCCCCCCTGGCGGGGGACGGCGCGCTTTGGCAGCTTGAAGGCTGGGGATCCCCCCGCCGCCCCGAGGGTTGGAGCGCACCGCATCTGCATGCCAGCTGGTTGCATCTGCACTGGGGGGGCTGCCCCCAACTGCCGCAGCGGCTGGTGGCGGCGGCGAGGCGGGCCAGCCCCCTGCCGCCCCTGAGCCGCGATGACCAGCCCTGAACTCTGGCTGCTGCGCCACGGCGCCACCGCCTGGGCCCGCGACGGGCGCCACACCAGCCACACCGACCTGCCCCTGCTGCCGGAGGGGGAGGACGAAGCACGCGCCCTGGCTCCCCTGCTGGCGCAACAGCCTTTTGAGGCGGTGCTCTGCAGCCCCCTGCAACGGGCCCGGCGCACCTGTGAGCTGGCGGGCCTGGCGGCCCAGGCCCAGATCGAACCCGACCTGCAGGAATGGGATTACGGCGCCTACGAAGGCATCACCACCGCCGAGATCCGCCGCACCGTGCCGGATTGGACCGTGTTCAGCCACCCCTGCCCGGGGGGCGAAAGCCCCGAGCAGGTGCAACAGCGCTGCGAGCGGGTGATCCAGCGCAGCCTGCAGCTCGCCGGCGAGGGGGGCCGCGTGGCCCTGTTCGCCCATGGCCATCTGCTGCGCTGCCTGGCGGGCTGCTGGCTGGGGTTGGGGGTGGGCGGCGGCGCCCTGCTGGTGCTGGGCACCGGCACGGTGTGCGTGCTGGGATTCGAGCGCCAGCAGCGGGCGCTGCTGCGCTGGAACGCTCCGGTGGCCCCCCTGTAGCCGCCAACGCCAACGCGTGCCAGCGTGTGGGGAGATGCGCGGGGCGGAACACCACCGTGGGCATGAACACCGATGACGCCAACGGCCGCACCGGCAGCCGCCGCGGCACAGGCCAGCAGCCGCTCAAGCAAGTGGAATCCCGGGCGCCGGGCTGGCTGATCGCCGACCTCAACCCCGTGAACCGCAGCAGCCGCACCGTGCGCCGGCGGGAATGGCTGCAGAGCGAGCGCCCCGAGCCGAGCCCTACCGCCCGGCTGGAGCGCTGGCAGCTGATCGTGAAGGGCCGGGTGCAGGGGGTGGGCTACCGGGCCGCCTGCTGCCAGAAGGCCCGGCAGCTGGATCTCAACGGCTGGGTGCGCAACCAGCACGACGGCACCGTGGAGGTGCAGGCGGAGGGCCAGCTGCATGCCCTCACCGAACTGCGGCTCTGGTGCGAACGGGGGCCGGAACAGGCCGAGGTGCTGAGTGTGAGCCAGGGCCAACTGGCCCCCATCCGGGAGGATTGGTTCGAGATCCGCCGCTGAGCAGCACCCTCGATGACCAACGGGACCCTCTGGGCCGAACTGGTGGCCTACGGCAGCGGCATCGCCCTCAGCCCCCTGCACATCGGCCTGCTGCTGCTGTTGCTGCTGGGGCCCCATCCGCTGCGGCGCGGCGGCCTGCTGGTGCTCAGTTGGATGCTGACGGTGGCCCTGATGGTGGTGCTGCTGCTCACCGTGGGGCACGGGCTGCTGCTGAGCATGGACAAGGGGAGCAGCCACCGCACCGGCCTCGACCTGCTGGCGGCCGGAGCCCTGTTGGCCCTGGGGATCAAGGAATTGCTCAACGGCGGCGAGGAGGGCACGCCCCCCGGCTGGACCCGCCAACTGGATCGCTTCTGCGCCATGCCCCTGCCGTTGTTGCTGGGCATCAGCTGCGGCCTCGAGCTGATCAGCCCCGATGATCTGTTCCTGTTCGCCAAAGCGGCTTCAGCCCTGCTGGCGTCGGGGCTGAGCCGCCTGCAGGAGGGGCTGTTCACGGCCGTGTTCACCCTGGCGGCCAGCCTGGCCCTGCTGCTGCCCTTCCTGGCGGTGCTGGTGGGGCGCGAGCAGGTGGTGCCGCTGCTGGAGCGCAGCAAACAGCTGCTGTTCGCCAAGGGGGATCTGCTGGTGGGTGGCCTCAGCCTGGTGCTGGCCGGCTACATGGGCTGGCAGGGGGTCGAGGGGCTGCGGCTGGGCTGAAGCCAGCGGCGCCAGCGCTCGGCGTCGGTGGCGCCACGGCCATCGGCCACCAACCACACCGCCTGGCTGGCGCGGCTCACCGCCACGTACACCAACTGGCGGCGCAGGGTCTCATCACTGGGCCAGAACACATCACCGGCGATGAACACCTCCGAGAAGGTGCTGCCCTGGCTGCGGTGCACCGTGAGCACCGCGGCGGGCCCCAGGGAAGCAAAGGCATCCCTCACCAGGAAATAGCGGCGCCACAGGCCGCGGCCCTCCTGTTTGCCGGCATCGCGGGCCCGCTGGCGCAACTGCCGCAGCACCCCATCGAGCTGCTCGCGGGCGGCACTGCCCGCCGGCGGCAGCAGGCGCAGGCTGAGCCGCGCGTCCCCCGCCTCCACCTCCGCCCAAAGGGTGTCGATCACCGGCACCGTGAGCCCATCGGCGCTGCTGAGGCCGAAGTCCGCCAGGTCGCAGCGCTCCGGCGTCACATCGCGCACCACCAGCTCGCGGTTGGAGCCCAGCAGCAGGTCGGGTTCTTCCGCGGCCTCCTCACCGGCGCGGCAGGCCGGGGCCATCACCGCCGAGCGGGTGATCAACACCTCACCGGGCAGCACCGGCAGCTGGTCGGCCATGTCGCCATGGATCGCCCGCCGCGCCAGGGGCACCAACTGCTCCAGGGCGCGGTTGGTGTAGCAGAGGATGCGGGCGTGGTCGGGGTTGTCCAGCTCGGCGCCACGGCGCAGGGCGGCCTGGGCCGCCGCCAGCCAGGGCTCGCGGGCGGCCACCACCACCTGCCCCTGGGGGGTGCGCAGCGGCGCCAGCGGCGGCGGCTGGCGGCAGGGCAACTGGCCATTGCGCAGGCCCGTGGCCAGCTGCAGCACGGGGCCCTGGTGGCGCACAACCTCCGTCAGGCTGGCACTGGCGGCGCGGGCCATGGCGAACACAGGGCTCTGGGGCTCCCCCACCGGCGGCAGCTGGGCCG
>BJHC01000200.1 GCA_014191535.1 Cyanobium sp.
CTGCAGCAGCGGCGGGTGCTGCTGCGGTTCGCCCTGGCGGCAGCGGCAGCACCCCAGGCCCTTGAACAGGTGCCCGATCGGGTGCGGCAGCTGGTGCGTGCCGAGCCGCAGGCCTGCTTCGAACGCTGCCATTGCCTCGCTATTCAGGGCAGTTCCCTGCTCTATGAGCTGGTGTATGGCTTGGAGGGCCTGGATGTGGGGCAGCACCGGGAGGTGCAGCAGCGGATCACCCTGGGGCTCAACCGGCTTCTGCAGGATCTGGGCCTGATCCTGGCGGCCAACTGACTTGCTACTGTGGGCAGCTTGGGCCGAAGCCGGTCCATGGTTCGTTGTTCTTTCGAAGGTCGGTCATGTCCCGGGTCTGCCAGCTCACCGGCAAGCGCGCCAACAACGGCATGGCCGTGTCGCACTCCCACGTGCGCACCAAGAAGCTGCAACAGGTGAACCTGCAGGAGCGCCGCCTCTGGTGGGCCGAAGGCAACCGCTTCATCAAGCTGCGGGTGTCCACCCGTGCCCTGAAAACGATCCAGAAGAAGGGTCTGGGCGCCTATGCCAAGGAACTGGGCATCAACCTCGCCAAGCTCTGAGCTCAAGCCGGTTCTGGATCCGCAGCGATCCGTGATCTCACGCCGCCAGTTGCTGGAGGGAATTGCCGCCGGCCTGGCGGTTTGTTGTGGGTGGCCACGGCCGGCCAGTGCGCTCGGGGGAACCCTGCCCCCGCTGGATCAACCGGCGCCGGACTTCTCCCTGGATGGGGTGCCCGGATCCCGCAGCCTGGCTGATTTCCGCGGCCAGTGGCTGGTGCTGTATTTCTATCCGCGGGATTTCACGGAAGGCTGCACCATTGAGGCTCGCGGATTCCAGCGCGACCTGGAGCAGTTCCATCGCCTGGGTAGCGAGGTGGTGGGCATCAGCGCCGACAGCGCCGACAGCCATGCGGAGTTCTGCGGGAGCGAAGCCCTGGTGTATCCACTGCTGTCCGACCCCGGCGGAGCCGTCAGCCGCCGCTACGGCAGCTGGATTGCCCCCTTTTCCCAGCGGCACACCTTCCTGATCGACCCCGATGGCATCCTGCGGGCCCAGTGGTTGGGGGTGAGGCCCCTCGGCCACAGTCAGGAGGTGCTCGCCACCCTGAAGGAGTGGCAGCTCAAAAGCTGAGCCAACCCATGCTGCTGGCCACCTGAAAGCCAACGGTGCCCAGCAAGGCCCCCAACAGGGATCCGCCAAACGCCAACCAGCCCAGTGGAGCACCCACCGCTTCACTGGCGGTGCTGGGCTCCACCAGGCTCAGGCGCTGAGCGGCAGTGGATTGATTGTCCTGCTGACGACGGATAAGGGCTTCGAAATCAGGCATTCGATCTCCTGGGCAACGGATTGATAGGCCGACCAACCGGCCATGCGACGGGGGTCGGATCGACCCCGGTCGTCGCAGGCCATGGAGACGGGCAGACCCTGGGTTTCTGCCTTGTCGAAGGCGCTGAGCAGGGGCACTTCCGCCCCCAGCACATGCAAACCAAAGGATTCCAGAGCCTGGCGAGCATCGGTAATCGCGCGCTGCTGGCGCTGGTCCACCTTGGCCATCAGCACCGCATGGGGAACGCCCACCTTCTGGAGCAGCTGCGCCAACTCCACGGTGAGCTCCACGGAGCGGGCCTTGGGGGCCGTCGGCAGCAACACCAGATCCGACCCCACCGCCAGATGGCGGAGCTCCTCTTCGTCGCTGCTGGCCTGGCCATCGGTGATCACCACGTCGGCATGGCGCGTGGCTTTGGCGGCTGCCTCCACGGGCACGATCGTGAACGGCAGCGCGCCGCGAATGCCATAGGCCAGGGCAGAGCGGTTGCGATCCGCATCCACCACACAGACGTTGCGGCCCTGTTCAGACCAGACGCTGGCGAGGTGGATGCTCGTGCAGGTTTTGGCAACTCCGCCCTTCTGGCCGGAGACGGTGATGAACACCAGCGGGTTGCAGGTGCCCGGAGGATAGGGTCAGCTCGCCGGTTGTGCAGTATGCGCTGACACGGCAATGCGCTCCATGCGGTTCAGATGAGCCATGCCCACATGCAGGCTTTCGCAAAAGAGACACTGCCCTTCGAAGCACACCTGGAACAACTCACCCTGGCTGGCCTGCAGCTGGTAGATGGTGCCGCCGTAGGGGCCGACCATGACGGGAGAGGCTGACATGGGGATGCAGCGGTAACGGCCAGAGCGTGACGCGGCCAAGCCAAGGCGACCATCGGTAGAAGTACCGGGCTGGTGGGCGTCGGCGCCTCAGCCCCAGCCGGCCAACACCAACTTGCCGATGCCGCTGCCAGCTTCCATCACCGCATGGGCCCGTTGCAGGTGTGCCGCATCAATTGGTCCCAGGCAGGTCTGCAGGGTGGTGCGCAGGCTGCCAGCACTGGCGAGCTCTGACACCTGCTGCAGGATGCGCCCCTGCTCCGCCATGTCGGCGGTTTGGAACAGCGAGCGGGTGAACATCAGCTCCCAATGCAGCGAGAGGCTTTTGCGCTTGAGGGCGAGCACATTGATGGCGCTGGGGTCGGGATCATCGATCAAGGCCAGGGCACCCTGGGGAGCCAGCAGCTCCACCAGCGATTGAAAGTGTTCAGCGGTGTGGGTCAGGCTGATGGCGGCGTGAACCGGCGGCAGGTCGAGGCTGGCGACTTGGGCCGCCAGCGGTTGGTGGTGGTCGATCACATGCTCCACGCCGAAATCACGAAGCCAGCTGCGGGATGCCGGGCGCGAGGCGGTGCCCACCACCGTGAGGCCCGTCAGCCCCTGGGCCAGCTGAACCAAAATCGAGCCCACGCCGCCGGCGGCCCCCACCACCAGGAGGGTTTGGTTGGCATGGGCGGAGGCACCCCGCTGCAGGCGGAGCCGATCGAACAGCAACTCCCAGGCGGTGATCGCCGTTAGGGGAAGCGCCGCCGCCTGAGACGGCGTCCAGGCGGGGGGGCGATGGCCCACCAGGCGGTGGTCGACCACATGGCGCTCGCTGTTGCACCCCGGACGATCCAAGGCACCGGCGTACCAGACGCGATCACCGGCCGCAAAACCGCGAACCTCTGCACCCACCGCCAACACGGTGCCGGCGCAGTCCCAACCCAGCACGCGCCATTCCCCCTCGGGGGGCAGCTCGCGGCGACGCACCTTGGCGTCCACCGGGTTGACCCCCACGGCCTCCACCTGCACCAACAAATCGGCGGGGCCGGGGTCCGGCTCCGGCAGCTGCAGATCGATCAAGCAGGCCGAACTGGCATCCGCTCGCCCATGGCCGTAACCCACCGCCCGCATGGATCAGGCCTCGAGACGTTGCAGAAGCACCTGGTGCACGGCTGTGGCCTGTTGCATCTGGCGCAGGGCATCTGCGGCGGTGGCTTGATCCAGCGCTTCCCCCCAGGCCGCGCTGAGCTGATCCGCCGACGGCAACCCATCGGCGAGATCGATGCAGCCGCATCCGAATTCACTGGCACAGGCCTGCACCTTCGGGTCGTAGCTCAG
>BJHC01000201.1 GCA_014191535.1 Cyanobium sp.
GAATTGGGCGGCTTCCGCGGGGTACTCGGCGCGGTAGTCGGCGAGGGTGGCGTTCCAGGCGGCCTCGGCGGCGGCGCCGCGCTGGATGGCCTGGCGCCACTGGTCGTACGACTCCTGGGGCACCTCGAACTCGCCATAGCTCCAGCCCAGGTTTTGGCGGGTGAGGGCGGCTTCATCAGCGCCCAGGGCGGCGCCGTGAACACCAGCGGTGTTGGCCTTGTTGGGCGACCCGTAGCCAATGGTGGTGGTGACCTTGATCAGCGAGGGCCGATCGGTGACGGCCTTGGCCTCCTCAATGGCGCGCGCGATGCCGGCCAGGTCGGTGTTGCCATCCGCCACGTGGATGGTGTGCCAGCCGTAGGCCTCGTAGCGCTTCAGCACATCCTCGGTGAAGGAAACGTTGGTGTTTCCGTCGATGGTGATGTGGTTGTCGTCGTAGAGGGCGATCAGCTTGCCCAGGCCCAGGTGGCCGGCCAGGGAGGCCGCTTCACCGCTCACCCCCTCCTGGTGGCAACCGTCGCCCATGATCACGTAGGTGAAGTGATCAACAACCTTGCAATCGGGCTTGTTGAACTTGGCCGCCATGTGGGCTTCCGCCATCGCCAGGCCCACGGCATTGGCGATGCCCTGACCCAGGGGGCCGGTGGTCACTTCCACACCGGCGGTTTCAAAGGTCTCGGGGTGGCCGGGGGTCTTGGAGCCCCACTGACGGAACTGCTTGATGTCCTCGATGGTCACCGAGTCGTAGCCGGTGAGGTGCAGCAGCGCGTAGAGCAGCATGCAGCCGTGGCCGGCCGACAGCACGAAGCGGTCGCGGTTGAACCACTTGGGGTTCTTGGGGTTGTGCTTCAGGAACTTGTCCCAGAGCGTGTAGGCCATGGGGGCGCAGCCCATGGGCAGGCCGGGGTGTCCGGAATTGCTCTTGTTGATCGCGTCGACCGCCAGGAAGCGGATGCTGTTGACGCACAGGGCGTCGACGGATTGGTTTTGGGACACGGCGGGAGCGGCAACCATGGCTACGGGTAAGGAGGTGTGAGGGAGTGTTGGGAGACGAGGACTGACCGCGGTGAAGGGCCCGTTGGAAACGGGTTACGTCAGCCGGCGGAACGCGAGACAGACGTTGTGGCCGCCGAACCCAAAGGAGTTGGAGAGCACCACATTCAGGGCCTGTTCCCGGGCTTGGTTGGGAACCACATCCAGATCACAGGCGGGATCAGGATTTTGGTAATTGATGGTAGGGGGTACCAGGTTGTGGCCAATCGCCAGCACGGCCGCCACGGCTTCGATGCCGCCGCTGCCCCCCAGCAGGTGGCCGGTCATGGATTTGGTGGAGCTCACCGGGATCTGGCGGGCCCGCTCCCCCAGGGCGCTCTTGATGGCGGAGGTTTCGTTGGAGTCGTTGGCGGGGGTGCTGGTGCCGTGGGCGTTCACGTAATCCACGGCATCCGCCTCCAGGCGCGCGTCCTGCAGGGCCAAGCGCATGGCTTCGGCACCGCCCACGCCACCGGGGGTGGGGGAGGTGATGTGGTGGGCGTCGCAGGTCATGCCGTAGCCCACCAGTTCCGCCAGGATCTGGGCGCCGCGGGCCTGGGCATGCTCCAGGCTTTCCAGCACCAGCACGCCGGCCCCTTCGCCGATCACGAAGCCGTCGCGCTCGGCATCAAAGGGACGGCTGGCGGTGGCGGGGTCGTCGTTGCGGAAGGAGAGGGCCTTGGCGCTGGCGAAGCCGGCCACCCCCAATGGGGTAATGGCGGATTCCGCTCCGCCGCAGACCATGGCGTCCGCCAGGCCCAGCTGGATCAGCCGATAGGCATCGCCGATGGCGTTGGAGCCGGCGGCACAGGCGGTGGCCACGGCACTGCTGGGCCCCTTGGCGCCGATGGCGATCGCCGTCAGGCCCGTGGCCATGTTGGGGATCATCATCGGCACGCAGAACGGGCTCACCCGAGAGGGGCCGCGATCCGCCAGCACGTGGGCCTGGGTTTCCATCATCAGCAGGCCACCCACGCCGGAGCCGATGGCGGTGCCCACGCGGTGGGCGTTGCTGTCCGTAATGCTCAGGCCCGCATCGGCGATCGCCTGTTTGGCCGCCACCACGCCGAACTGGCAGAAGCGATCCCAGCGTTTCGCTTCCTTGGGCTCGATGTAGGCGGAGGGATCGAAATCCTTCACCTCCGCGGCGAACCGGCAGGCGTGAGCCGAGGCGTCGAACAGGGTGATGCCTGCCACCCCATTGCGACCGCTGCTCAGCCCATCCCAGTAGGACGCAACGTCGTTACCGATCGGTGTGACCGCGCCCAGGCCGGTGACGACGACGCGGCGGAGACCCTCCACCATTCCTGAATCAGGCCTGTTTGTCCTGGATGTACTTGACGGCGTCGCCCACGGTGGCGATGCCTTCCGCGGCTTCGTCGGGAATCTCGATATCGAAGGCCTCTTCCAGGGCCATCACCAGTTCCACGGTGTCGAGCGAGTCGGCGCCGAGGTCGTTCTGGAAATTCGATTCCGGCTTCACCTCGCCGGCATCAACGCTCAGCTGCTCGACAACGATCGAGCGGACTTTCTCGAAGATCGCTTCCTGGGACATGGCCGGAGTGGCGGACGCCGCATCCTACGGGGCGGACTGCAGCGGCCCCGGGCCGTATGAACAAGGGTGACGGAGCGGAGAGAGGGTCAGCCCAGCTTGGGTACGTTGGGCGTCGCGTCCCACTGGCGACATGTCCCACGCCGTCAAGATCTACGACACCTGCATCGGTTGCACCCAGTGCGTGCGGGCTTGTCCTCTCGACGTGCTCGAGATGGTGCCCTGGGATGGCTGCAAGGCCGGTCAGATCGCTTCGTCCCCCCGCACTGAAGATTGTGTGGGCTGCAAGCGCTGCGAAACCGCTTGCCCCACCGACTTCCTCTCCATCCGCGTCTACCTGGGCGACGAAACCACCCGCTCCATGGGTCTGGCTTACTGAGGCTTCTGGCCTTTCTCCCATAAGCTCAAGCCCGGCCCCACCGGGCTTTTTTGTTGGTTATCGGCGGTTATGTGCGGCATCGTTGCGCTGATCGGTTCGCGTGAAGCGGCTCCGCTGCTGCTGGAGGGCCTGCGCCAGCTGGAATACCGCGGCTACGACTCCGCCGGCATTGCCACGGTGGATGCGGCCGGCCAGCTGAGCTGCCTCAAGGCCGAGGGCAAGTTGGTGAACCTCACGGCCCGTTATGAGGCGGCCGGGGCCCAGGGCCAGTGCGGCATTGGCCACACCCGCTGGGCCACCCACGGCAAACCGGAGGAGCGCAACGCCCACCCGCACCTGGATGGCTCGGGCCGCCTGGCGGTGGTGCAGAACGGCATCATCGAGAACTTCCGCAGCCTGCGCGAGGAGCTCCAGGCCGAAGGGGTGGTGTTCCGCTCCGACACCGACACCGAAGTCATTCCCCACCTGCTCAGCCGCGAGCTGGCCCGGCTGGTGGCCTCAGGCCGCAGCCCCAGCGGAGCTTTGTTGCTCGAGGGCC
>BJHC01000202.1 GCA_014191535.1 Cyanobium sp.
TGGCCATCTACGACACCCACGGTTTTTAGATCACAACAAGGCCTGAAGAAATCAGGGGATGGCTGCCATCACTGCAAGACTGCGGCGACGAGACTGTCCTAGCCATCCATGCTGACTCGCGCCGCTTCCATCGCCTCGTTCAGCCTGGGGCTGCTGCTTTCCGCCGGCCAGGCCGCCGTGGCCCAGACAGCCCCCAGCAGCACCACGCCTGCACCTGCAGCAGCGGCACCGGCCACCCAGGCCACACCGATCAGCCAGGCCGTGCTGCAGAACTACATCGATGTGGTGTCGATCAACATGTGCACCCTGCTCAAGGCGAACGTGGCTTATCCCACCGCCTACCAGTCCGCCGTGAGCACCATCGCCACCATCGTGATCAAGGACTACGGCGCCATGATCGATGGCGTCAATGGCAATCAGCCGATGACCAACGACCGCGTCTTCAACGGCACGGCGGTGGATCTGGCGATCGACAACTCCGGACGTTGCCCTTCGCTGATTCCGCCGGCTGAGCTGCAGCGCCTGCAGAACTACATCAAAGCCAACAAGCCCAGCTCCTGAACCGCTGCATTGGGGCTGCAGACCCTGGGCAACCAACACCGTGGGGGGCCTTGGCATTGCACAGTGCCAAGGCCTGCACAACACGGATGCGGATCCCCACGGACCCCTACGGATTGGAGGGATTGGCCTGTGACCTGGCCAGGCAACTTCGACCCGTCAACCTCCTCCATCTGGCGGAGTTGCTGCAGCACCACGCGCACCGCCGCAGCTCAGTGCGCAGCGCTGAACAGCAGTGGCGGGATCAGCCGTTGGAAGCCGGCAGGTCGAAACTGAGCTGTTCCTCGGCAGTGGAGTCGGCAGCCCCCTGGCGTCGTGAGGCAACGGAGCGTCGCCGGCCCGAGCTCGACAAGCCCGAGCGGCGGGAGCCATGGCGCTGCTGAATGGCATCCGCCACGGCGGCAAAACCCTGCTCGCGTCGCAACGCCCAGAGACGATCGCGGGCCATCGCCGCCGCCTGCTGCCAATCCACGATGGGATTGGGGTAATCACGCCCCAACACACAGCCGCAGCGCTGCTGAACCGCAAGCGGCATCGTCCAGGGCTGGTGCAGGTACACCGCGGGCACCGCGGCCAGTTCAGGCAGCCAGCGCCGAACAAAATGGCCTTGGGGATCGTGGTCAAGCCCCTGCTTGAGGGGGTTGTAGATGCGGATCGTGTTGATGCCGGTGGTGCCCGCCTGCATCTGGCACTGGCTCCAATGGATCCCAGGTTCGTAGTCAACGAACAGGCGGGCCAACTGCAGACCGCTGTCACGCCAGGGCAACCAGAGCTGATAGCTCGCCACCGACTGCAACATCGCCCGCATGCGGAAGTTGAGCCAGCCGCTCTGCCGCAGCGAGCGCATGCAGGCATCCACAAACGGCAAGCCGGTTTGCCCCGTGCTCCACGCCTGCAGGCGGACGGCATCGGACTGCCGTAACCCCGCGGTGCTGGGATGCAGCTCGCGGAATTCCAGATCGGGTTGATCCTCGAGTTTCTGGATGAAATGGCAATGCCAGTGCAGCCGCTCGTCAAAGCGCTGCAGGGCCAGGGGCCAGCGGCCATTGCCCCCCTGGGCGGCCAGCTCAACGCGGCGGGTGCGGGTTGCCTGCACCACCTCCCGCAGCGACAGGGTGCCCCAACTGAGATGGGGCGAGAGGCGTGAACAACTGTGGGCGGCGGTGAGGGGGCTGGAGAGTTCGGCGTGGTAGCGGCGACTGCGCCGCGCCAGAAAGCTGGTCAACAACGCTGCGCCCTCGGCGCGGCCGCCCCGTTGCCGGCCTGGCACCGAATCAGAGTCCAGGCCGAGATCGGCCGCTGACGGAATCGCCCCCGGGTTCAGCCCCGGCAAGGGCAGCAGCCCCGCGGGCAGCGGCGCAGGCGACTCGGCCATGCGCTCCTCCCAGCGTGTCGCCCAGCCGCGGCGGGTCGGCAACGGCCGCACCACACCCCCCTGGGGGATCTCACGCCAGGCGATGCCCTGGCTGCGACACCACTGCGCCACCCGTCGATCGCGGGCGTAGGTGAAACCATTGCCGGTTTCCTCATGGCTCCACAGGCCGGCGATGCCGAAACAACGCTGCGCCTGCTCCAGCACCTCCAACACCGAACCACAGCGCACCACCAGCGGTTGCCCCAACGCCGCCAGAGCCTCCCGCAACTCCAACAGACACTCCCGCACGAACAGCCACTGCCGCGCCGAGGCGTCCGGCTGCTGCCACAGCTCCGGCTCCACCACATACAACGGCAACACTGCCCCACGCTGGGCGGCCTCCAACAGGGGCCGGTGATCCAGCACGCGCAGATCCCGCTTGAACCACACCACCTGCAGCGGGCCGAAGCTGGCGGTGGGCATGGGCCCGGGGCGGCGGTGGCGCGACCCTAGGCGGACGATCTGGGAGAGTGCAGCCCCCGGCACAGCGCCCATGGACTCCGCTGACACCGCCTCAGTGGCCCTGCTCGCGCTGGTGCTGCTGGCGGCGCTGATGCTCAGCGCCCGCAGCTAGGGCCATCGCTGCGGGATTGCATCACCAAGGCCGCAATGATCCGTGCGGGAAGCGCAGATCTCCACCTTTGCGAGTGATCCACCCCTCGCCCGGGCTGTCATCAATAGGACGGAAAGGCCCTTTTCAACCTTTCCATGAAGGCATTGAAAACCGCGATGGCCATCGCTCTGATGGCCCCGACTCCGATGCTCGCCGCCACCTCGGCCGACATCAAAGCCACCGGCAGCGTGGCCACCTTCTGCAACATCAGCAATCAGGGTGGCCCAATCGCCATGAGCCCCACCGCCATCGGCGACAAGCTCAGTGGCGCGGGCTCCTACAGCTACGTGGCCAACGGCAACTCGCGCATTGTGCTGAGTGCCCTCCAACTGAGCGCTCCCAACGGAGCTGCCGCGGCCATTCCCAGCATTGAGCTGGCCGACCTGGTCACCAACACCTCCGGCAGCGCCACGGCCTCCAGCCCGGAATCGCTCGGTGTCATCCGCAAGGAGGGCAGCATCGCCACCGCCATCACCCAGAACAACAGCACCCGCCTGTTGACCGCCGGTGATTACGCGATCGAAGCAACCGCCACCTGCACGTCTCTGTAATTCATGGGTCGCGCAATCCTGCTGCTCTTGGCAGCGCTGTGGTCTGGGCATGCCAATGCCCAGACCGCTTTTCTAGACAAACGCGAGTTCAGCGCCAAAAGCGGGCTGGTCAGAGTGAAGTTGGGGGTCACGCACGAACGTCAGGGGGCGGTTGAACTCACCGTGCGGCTCAAAGGAGCCGGCAAGGATGATCAGACACCGGGACCAATCCTCACCGAATCGGTGAGCATTGTGCCGAGGGCATTCAAAATTCCACCCAACAAACTCAGGAAGGTTCTGATCAGCTTCGAGCCCAAGATCACAACCCGAACGCCTTACTTTGCATGTGTCGTGTACCAGCCAC
>BJHC01000203.1 GCA_014191535.1 Cyanobium sp.
CATCGAGCTGCAACTCCAGCAGCTGCCGGCCGTGGGCCAGCAGCGCCGCCAGCAGGAACCCGACACTGGCCAAGGTGACCCAACGGCGCAGCCCGCCGGGCAGCTGTATCACCCCCAAAGGCCAGCATTGGCGCAGATCCTGCAGCCTCATGGCGCACCGTCGGCGGCATCCACCCCCGCGTCGACCAGGGCCAACACGCGCCGGCGTAACTCCGCCAGCGGCAGCTGGTGGATGCGGGCCAGCTCCATGAGATCGTCCGCCTCCGGCTTGCTGATCCAGCTGCCATCGGGGCGCTGGGAGCGCTTGAGGCGCACCGGCCCCCAGGGGGTCTGCAGATCCAGCTGCCGGCGGGGCAGGGCCCAGCGCTGCAGCAGCTGCTCGCGCACCCCCAGACTGCTGCCCTGCTGCCACCACACCTGCCGCAGGGGCTCCGCCAGCTCGGGCGGCGCCAGCACGGTGATCAACGTGCCGGGGCGCCCTTTCTTCATCTGCACCGCCTGGCTGAACACCTCCAGGGCACCGGCGGCCCGCAATTGCTCCTGCAGAAAGGCCAGATCCTCGGCGGAGGCGTCGTCGATCTGGGCCTGCTGTTGCAGCAGGGTTTCCCAGCGGGCGGCGCCAGCACCCTCCTCGGCCCCATCCGCCAGCACCAGCCGCAGCAGGTTGGGGCGATCCAAGGTGCGGCTCCCCAGGCCGACACCCACGGCCCGGGGGCGTAGCGGTGGCGCCTGGGCAAACCGGCTCGCCAGGGCCGCCATCAGAGCCATGCCGGTGGGGGTGGTGAGCTCGCCGGGGGGAAAGCCCTCGCTGCTGGCCAGGGGGATCGCCCGGCGCTGGGCCAACTCCAGCACCGCCGGCACCGGCAAGGGCAGCAGGCCGTGGGCCGTGCGCACCTGGCCATGGCCGGCCGGTGGCGGCGTGCACACCAACTGCTCCACCCCGAAATGCAGCAGGCCCGCACACACCCCCACCACGTCCACCAGGGCATCCACGGCACCCACCTCATGGAAGTGCACCTGATCGGCCCCATGGCCATGCACCGCCCCCTCCGCCTCCGCCAACTGCTCGAACACCGCCAACACCCGCTGCTGCAGCACGGGATCTAGGGGAGCTGCGGCGATCTGCAGGCGCAGCTCCCGCCAGAGGCGATGGGATGGCGCGGCCTCCAACAGCTCCACCTCCAGATGCTGGCCGCGCAGGCCGCCGCTGCGGCGCTCCTCCAGCCGCAGGCGGTAGGCCCCCTCCAGCCCCAGGGCCGCCAAGGGCTGCTCCACCACCGCAGCGGGCAGGCCCAGATCAAACAGCGCCGCCAGCAGCATGTTGCCCGCCAGACCGGTGGGGCAATCCACCACCGCCAGAGCCGCGCGCACCGGGGTTGATCCGCTCATGGGGCCGACTGCAACAGACCCTCGGCCTGGGCCTCCAGGCTGGAGCGGTGCTGGCGCAGCCATTGCTCCACCTCCCGGCGTGCCCGGCGCTGCTCCTGTTGGGCGGTGGCCACCGGGTGGCCCGATAGGCCCCAGAGGCGCCCCAGCAGGGCCCGGTCGTCGGCACCGCCGCGGGAGCCGCCGTAGATCAGCGTTTCCGCCACCATGCCCGCCTGCAGCACGCGGCTCCAGCGGCGCAACTCCTCCAGGGGCAATTTGGCGTGGGCGGGCGGCTCCAGCTCGGTGCTGCCGTTGGCACGGATCCCCTGGCCCAGGCAGGCACGGCTGCCCACCAGCACGCGTGTCACCGGCAGGTTGTTGTCGGCCGCCACCAGCACGTGGCCCGCCTCATGGATGGCGATGCGCCGCAACCGGGCCGCCCCGATTCCCAGGGGCAGGGCCTCCGCCAGCAGATGGCCGCCGAGGCCCGAAAAACGGGCGGCATCCACGCTGAGCAGAACCAACCCGCTCACCACGGCCACGGTGATCCAGTTCGGGGAGACCCCCACCAGGGGGCCACCCACCGCCAGCGCCGTGACACCCGCCACCGCCAGGCCGGCATTCAGGGCCGCCGTCGACCCCTGATCGGAGCTGGGGAAACGCTCCGGCCCGTCCATGGTCAGTTGCCGCCAGGGCCCCGCCGGGCGCCACCGCCACGGGGGCCGCCATGGCGGGGGCCGCGGCCCTTGCCGGCACGCTGCGGCACCGGGCCGATCACCTCATGGCGCTCCAGCTGCAGCTGCTGGCCCTGGCGGCGCAGGTCGAGGGCCACGAAATGGCGCAGGTGATCCGGGGGGATTTCTCCCTTGAGCTGCAACTTGAAAGGGGTGGGACGGCTGCCATCGGCCCGGGGCTGCTGGCGGATCTTCACCACCAGATCGCCATCCTCCGGCCGGGTGTAGATCAACTCCCCGCGCACGGAGAAGTAGTCGTCGCCCTCGGGCAGCTGGTCGGCGGAGCCGGCATCCGCAGGCTCCGCATCCGCAGCGGCGTCCGCCAGGGTGCTGGGCTCCCACACCCCCACCACCTGCAGGTGCAGCTTGCCGGCGTCGCGGTAACGGGGATAGGCCACCCACAGATGGGGTTTGCTGAGGTCGAGGTGGCGGCGCATCAGGGTGAGCACGCGACCGAGCACCACCGCTTCGATGCTGCTGCCGTCTTCGGCCTGGATGCTGCCGCGGGTGAGCTGCTCAGGGTCTTCCGGCAGGTAGGTTCCGCGCACCACACCGATGGCCCGGTACTGCATCGGTTCGGTGACCGGGGAAATGGGGTGCTGACGCATCGTGGCTGAAACCCTCTGGGGCCGGCTTGACGTCGAAGGCCCGGCCCACAATGTAACCAGCGCCTAAAAGGCCCCAGACTTGGCGCCAATCACGCGCCGGATCATGCCCCCTCGCGCCAGCTCAGCCGCCAGCGCGATCGCCCGACCCGGGCTGCTGCTCAGCCTTGGTGCCACAGCCCTGGTGGGGTTATCCCTCGCGGGGGGATGGTGGCTGGGGCAGCGCCAAGGCGGCCACGGCGGCGGCAACCAGGGCCAGGCCGCGGTGGAGCGCCAGGCGGATCTGCTGCGCCAACGCCTCGCCGAGGGCTCAGCCAGCGAAGCCGACCAACGGCGCCTGCTGCAGCTGTTGTTGGTGCTGAATCAGCAGCAGGAGGCCACCGCCCTGCTGGAGCAACTGGCGGATCAACAGCCCCAGCAGTGGCAGCTGCGGGTGCTGTTGGCGGAGCTGCGCCGCAACGGCAACGACCGCAGCGGTGCGGAACGGGAGCTGCGGCAGGTGCTCAACCTCAAACCCGACCGCATCGAAGCCCTGCAACTGCTCACCCTGCTGCAACTGGAACAGGGCCGCGGCAGCCAGGCCCAGGCTCAGCTCAAGGCCCTGATCGACAAAGCCAGCAAGCCAGTGGTGCAACCGCAAGTGCTGCCGATCGGCATGCTGCTGGCCGACCTGCAGCAGCAGCAGGGTCAGAAAGCGGAGGCCGCGGCCCTCTACCTCAAGCTGGCCACCGACTTCCCCCGCGACCCCAGACCCCTGCTGGCCCTG
>BJHC01000204.1 GCA_014191535.1 Cyanobium sp.
GCCGCCAGGGTGGCGCCATAGGCCGGCGCCGCCAGGGGGCGCAGCGCGGTGCCGCGACGCTCCAGCACCTGCAGCACCAGCTCGAAGTGCTCCAGCTCTTCGCGGGCCAGGGGGCTCAGGGCCTGCGCCAGGGCCGTATCGCTGGGGTAGCGGAACATCAGCTGCAGGGCCACGCCAGCCGCCTTGCGCTCGCAATGGGCGTGGTCGATCAGCAGCAGATCGGGCCGGGCATTGGCCGCCTCCAGCCAGGCGGCCGAACTCGGGCCCGCCAGCCACTTCACCCGGGCGGTGGGGTTCTCCAGCAGGGCCGTCATGCGGAGGCCCCGGCCCTCAGCCGCTCCACCAGCCCCTGCAGGGCCAAGCCGTAGCTGATGGGTCCGAAGCCGCAGATCACCCCCAGGGCCTTGTCCGCCAGCATCGAGTGGTGGCGGAAGGCCTCGCGGGCATGCACGTTGCTGAGGTGCAGCTCCACATAGGGGATGGCCACCCCCAGCAGGGCATCCCGAAGCGCGATGGAGCTGTGGGTGAGAGCAGCGGCGTTGATCAGGATCCCCTCCACCTGGCCGCGGGCGGCATGGATGCGATCCACCAGGGCTCCCTCGTGGTTGCTCTGGAAGCACTCCAGCTCCACCCCCAGGCCGCTGGCCTGTTGCACCAGGGCCGCCTGGATCTGCTCCAGGGTCTGGGTGCCATAGAGACCCGGTTCCCGCTGGCCCAGCAGGTTGAGGTTGGGGCCGTTCAGCAGCAGCAGGCGCATCGAAACCGCCGGCGATCCGGCCTCCACTGCCGTGATCGTAAGGAGTGGGTCCAGGGGCGGAACCACCGGCTGGTAAGGTCTTGGGGTGTGGTTCGGGTCGGTGCCCGAGTGGTTAATGGGGGCGGACTGTAAATCCGCTGGCTCTGCCTACGCTGGTTCAAATCCAGCCCGGCCCACCTTCCACATGCCCTTGTAGCTCAGCGGTAGAGCACTCCCTTGGTAAGGGAGAGGTCACGAGTTCAAGTCTCGTCAAGGGCTTCTATCCCAAGCCCTCCCAGCAATCACCAGGCGGGCGAGATTGCAGCTGGATTTGTTCACTGCTGCTGGCTGAATCCTGGCTGGCTGGTTGAGTACGAGCCCGTGCCCCGGGCCTCCCCGCACCCCTGGCCTCCATCCGGCTGGAATAGGGGCACTTGAGGCTGTCCACCGATGCCGCTGCGCACCCCCATCGCCCACCAGCGGCAACTGGTGAACGAGGGCCACACCCGCCCGCGGGCCTGGCGGCTCGAGCAACTGGATCGGCTGGCCCGCGCCATCGATGCCCACGAAGCGGCGGTGTTTGAGGCCCTGGCCAGCGACCTGGGCAAACCGGAGGTGGAGGCCTATTTCGAGCTGGTGGCCGTGCGCCAGGAGATCGCCCTGGTGCGGCGGCGGCTGCGTCGCTGGATGGCCCCCAAGCGAGTGCCCGTGCCCCTGAGCTTGCTGCCGGGCAGCGCCACGGTGGAGCCCGAGCCCCTGGGCTGCGTGTTGGTGATCGGCCCGTGGAACTACCCGTTCCTGCTCAGCCTGCAGCCACTGGTGAGCGCCCTGGCCGCGGGCAATACGGCGGTGCTCAAACCCTCCGAACACGCGCCGGCCACCGCCCAACTGCTGGAGACCCTCCTCACCACGGCCTTTGAACCGAGCACGGTGCAGGTGGTGCAGGGGGATGGCACGGCCGCCGCCGCCCTACTGCAGCAACGCTTCGATCACATCTTCTTCACCGGCGGTGAGCGGGTGGGCCGGCTGGTGATGGCCGCCGCCGCAGAGCACCTCACCCCGGTGACCCTGGAGCTGGGGGGCAAGAGCCCGGCGGTGGTGCTCAACGATGCGGACCTGGAGGTCAGCAGCCGCCGGTTGGTGTGGGGCAAATGCCTCAACGCCGGCCAGACCTGCATCGCCCCGGACTACCTGCTGGTGCAGCGGGGGGTGGCCGCCCCCCTGATCCAGAAGCTGGGGGAGCGCATCCGCCATTGCTTCGGTGACGACCCCCTGGACTCCCCGGATCTGGCGTCGATCGTGAATGCCGCCCAGTTCGAGCGGCTGCATGGGCTGCTGCAGGGGGCGATCCAGCGCGGCCAGGTGGTGTTTGGCGGCCAGAGCGATGCCGCGCGGCGGCGCATGGCGCCCACCCTGATCCGGGTGGAGAGCCTCGACGATCCCCTGATGGCCGAGGAGCTGTTCGGCCCGTTGCTGCCGGTGCTGGAGGTGGACGATCTGCAGCAGGCCCTGGGGTGGATCAACAGCCGCCCCAAGCCCCTGGCCCTCTATTTGTTCTCGGCGTCCGGGGAATCCCAACAGCGCCTGCTGGAGGGCACCAGCTCCGGCGGGGTGTGCCTCAACGATGTGGTGATGCAGGTGTCGGTTCCCGAGCTGCCCTTCGGCGGGGTGGGCAACAGCGGCATGGGCCGCTACCACGGCGAGGCCGGCTTCCAGACCTTCTCCCACCTGCGCAGCGTGCTGCGCAGGCCATTCCAGCTGGATGTGCCGCTGCGCTATCCGCCCTATGGCCAGCGACTGCCCTTGATCCGACAGCTGTTGCGCTGAAGCCATTGCCAGCCCTTATCAAAGGGGGGCTAGCGCCCACGGCTGAGATCCGTAAGGTTTCAGCTATCGAATGTGGATACCCATGCGCCGTCGCTCCGCCGCCGTCCTAGCCCTCACCCTGTTGCTGCCCCTGCCGGGCCTTGCCGGAGAGGTGGTGGTGAAGCCTGGCGACACGCTCGGGGAGCTGGCGGAGCGCTACGGCACCAGCGTGGAGCGGCTGATGCAGCTGAATGGCCTGCGCAGTCCGCAGGACCTCTGGGCCGGCAGCCGCATCCGGGTGCCCGGCGGCGGCGGCAGCCCTGCCAGCAGCGGCGGCGGCAACTACACCGTGAAGCCCGGCGAGACCCTCTCCGAAATCGCCGAGCGCTACGGCACCAGCGTGCAGCGGCTGATGGATCTGAATGGTCTGCGCAATCCCCAGGACCTCTGGGCCGGCAGCCGCATCCAGGTGCCGGGGGCCGGCGGTGGCAGCCGCACGGCCGCTGCGGTGAGCAAAGGCGCCAAGCAGCACACCGTGCAGAGCGGCGAAACCCTTTCGGTGATCGCGGATCGCTACGGCATCCCGATGGAGCGCCTGGTGGCCCTCAACGGCCTCAGCAATCCCGATGAGCTGATGGTGGGCACCACCCTGAAACTGCGCGCCCCAAGCCGGCCGGTGGCGGCCAAACCCAAGCCCAAGCCGGTGAGCACTGCGGCGGCCAAACCCGCCGCCAAACCGGCGGTGAAGGCCCCGGCCGTGGCGGTCAAACCCGCCGCCGAGAAGCCGGTTGTTGAGAAGCCTGTTGCCGAGAAGCCCGTCGCTGAAAAGCCGGTTGCTGAAAAGCCCGTGGCTGCCAAGCCGGTGGCCGCTAAGCCAGTGGCCGAGCAACCCGTGGCTGTGA
>BJHC01000205.1 GCA_014191535.1 Cyanobium sp.
GGCGGTGAGAGCACGCCGCTGCAGGAGCGCCTCGATGGCCTGGCCAAGGTGCTGGTGGGCAGCGCCCTAGCCCTGGTGGCGGTGGTGGTGCTGCTGGGCTGGCTGATGGGCCAGCCCCTGCTCAACCTGCTGGAGGTGTCGCTGTCGATGGCGGTGGCGATCGTGCCGGAGGGCCTGCCGGCGGTGATCACCGTGACCCTCGCCATCGGCACCCAGCGCATGGTGCGCCGCGCCGCCCTGATCCGGCGGCTGCCGGCGGTGGAGGGGCTGGGGTCGGTGACCGTGATCTGCTCCGACAAGACCGGCACCCTCACCCAGAACCGCCAGGTGGTGCAGGAACTGCGGGTGGGCACGGAGCTGGTGGCCGTGGGCGGCCAGGGCTACGAGCCCACGGGCAGCCTCAGCCCCAGCACCCTGGAGGCGCCGGCCGGCGCCAGCGCCGGGGCCATCGAGGGGGCCCGCACCCTGTTGCTGCAGGCGGGGGTGCTCTGCAGCGACGCCGAACTCAAGAACCAGGCCAACGGCAGTTGGGACATCTTGGGCGACCCCACGGAAGGCGCCCTGGTGGTGGTGGCCGCCAAGGCGGGCATCGATGGCTTCGCCCTGCGCAGCCGCTACCGCCGGGTGGCCGAAATCCCCTTCAGCTCCGAACGGCAGCTGATGGCCGTCTGGATCGACGACCCCCAGTGCGAGCTGCAGACCCCCCTGGGGGGCTGCGCCAGCAGCTCCGGCCGGTTGCTGATCAGCAAGGGCGCCCCGGAGGTGATCATCGGCCTGTGCAATCGCTGGATCGATGGCAGCGGCGTGGTGGCCATGGCCGAGGAGCAGCGCCAGTGGTGGCTGGAGCAGGCACGCAACCTGGCGGCCTCGGGCCTGCGGGTGCTGGCCTTCGCCTGCGCGCCGCACCACCCCAGCCCCGACCACGACCTCGACGACCAGGTGCTGCTGGGGCTGATGGCCCAACTGGATCCGGCCCGGCCGGAGGTGGCCACGGCGGTGGCCACCTGCCGCGAGGCGGGGATCCGGCCGGTGATGATCACCGGCGACCACCCGCTCACCGCCCGCGCCATCGGCGCCTCCATCGGCCTGGCTCCGGCCGATGGCGAAGTGGTGCTGGGGCGTGAGCTGGAGCGCTGCGATGACAGCCAGCTGCGGGAGGTGGTGGCCCGCTGCAGCATCTATGCCCGGGTGCCACCCGAGCAGAAGCTGCGCATCGTGAAGGCCCTGCAGGCCAACGGTCAGGTGGTGGCCATGACCGGCGATGGCGTCAACGACGCCCCTGCCCTGAAGCAGGCCCACATCGGTGTGGCCATGGGCATCACCGGCACGGAGGTGAGCAAGGAGGCGGCCGACATGGTGCTCCTGGACGACAACTTCGCCACGATCGTGAACGCCGTGGAGGAGGGGCGGTTGGTGTACGCCAACATCCGCCGCTTCGTGAAATACATCCTCGGCAGCAACGTCGGTGAGCTGATCACCATTGCGTCGGCGCCGCTGCTGGGGCTGGTGGGGGTGCCGCTCACCCCGCTGCAGATCCTGTGGATGAACCTGGTGACCGACGGCGTGCCCGCCCTGGCCCTGGCCCTGGAGCCTGGCGAACAGGGGCTGATGCAGAAGGCCCCGGCGGAACCGGGCGAATCCATCTTTGCCCGGGGCATTGGCCGCTACATCCTGCGCATCGGTGTGGTGTTCGCCGTGATCGTGATCGCCCTGATGCTCTACGCCGCCGGCCACGAGGCCCCCTGGCCCACCATGGTGTTCACCACCCTGTGCCTGGCCCAGATGGGCCATGCGCTGTCGGCCCG
This sequence comes from Cyanobium sp., assembly GCA_014191535.1. Lineage (GTDB taxonomy): Bacteria > Cyanobacteriota > Cyanobacteriia > PCC-6307 > Cyanobiaceae > Vulcanococcus. The sequence goes on from BJHC01000205.1 coordinate 1,806, forward strand.
CAGCGACCTTCCGCTGATCCAGGTGGCCCCCTTCTCCAACCCCTGGCTGCTGTGGGCGGTGCTGCTCACTTCCGGCCTGCAGCTGCTGCTGCTCTATGTGCCGGCGCTATCGCGCTTCTTCGGCACCACCCCGCTCAGCGGCCACGACCTGCTGATCTGCGTGGGCTTCAGCCTGCTGTTCTTCCTGTATCTAGAACTGGAAAAACTGTGGCGGCTGTGGCGCCGTCGCGGCGACGCCCACAGCTGAGTTATTCCGCTGAGGCGGTGGCTCCATGCTCCTGGGCGGGCGTCTCACTGGAGGCGCCAGCCCCGGCCCGCAGCTGATCGGTGGCAGCGATGGCCCCCACCAGCGGCAGGGCCCCCAGACAAACCACCATGGCCAGAAATTGCTGCCCCAGCGACAGGCCCCGACGCGGCTCCAGGCGGATCTGGGCCAGGGGACGGCCGCAACCGCAGCATTCGAGCTCTTGACTGCCCTTGCTGATCAGGCGGGATCCGCAGTAACCGCAGGCCATGGCCCCAGGCACGTGTGCAGCAACTTTGTGGCTGCGGTGGGGCATGGTTCTGTTCAATGTGAACCGTACTGACCGCGGCTTGCCGATGGGTCGCGGAGCATGAAAAAGCCCGCCTTACGGCGGGCTGAGGGCGAACGTTGGCGATCCAGGAACTACTTCGCCGAGGCGAAGTCGGGATAGGCCTCCATGCCGTGCTCGCCGATGTCGAGACCTTCCTTCTCCTCGGATTCGGTGACCCGGATGCCACCGAAGATGGCACCAATGATCGACCAGGCGATCCAGGAGGTCACGATCGCGAAGATCGCGAAGGCCACCACACCCACCAGCTGGTAACCCAGCTGGGTGAAGCCATGGCCGGTCAGCAGGCCCTTGTCCATGTTGAACAGACCCACGGCCAGGGTGCCCCAGATGCCGCAGGTGCCATGCACAGAGAAGGCACCCACCGGATCGTCGATCTTGAGCTTGTCGACGATGGCCACGGAGAACACCACCAGCACGCCGGCGATGAAGCCCACCACCCAGGCGCCTGGCATGGAGAAGCCGTCGCAACCGGCGGTAACGCCCACCAGGCCGGCCAGGATGCCGTTGATGGTCATGGTGAGGTCGGGCTTGCCACCGGTGAATTGGCTCACCAGGGTGGCAGCGATGCCACCGCCAGCGGCACCGAGGGTGGTGGTGACAGCGATATAGGGCACCTCAGGCGCCATGGACAGCCAGGAACCGGGGTTGAAGCCGTACCAGCCGATCCAAAGAATCAGACAGCCCAGGGTGGCGATGGCCATGTTGTGGCCGGGCATGGCCTGGGGCTTGCCATCCACGAACTTGCCGATGCGGGGGCCGAGCAGCATTGCGCCCACCAAACCGGCCCAGGCACCGAAGGAGTGCACCACGGTGGAACCGGCGAAGTCGATGAAGCCCAGCTTGTTGAGCCAGCCCTCACCCACGTTCCACTGCCAAGAACCAGCGACGGGGTACAGCACACCCACCAGCACCAGCGAGAAGATGATGAACTCGCCAAACTTGATCCGCTCAGCCACCAGGCCCGACACGATCGTGGCGGCGGTGCCGGCGAAGGCCAGCTGGAAGAGGAAATCCACGCTGGGGACAAG
>BJHC01000206.1 GCA_014191535.1 Cyanobium sp.
CACCCCCTACGTGCCTGGCGGCCTGAGCCATGCCCAACACATCGGTGCCCTGGCCATCGCCATGGCCTGCGTGCCCAGCGAGCAGGTGGCCATGCCCTGCGAGATCGACATCCGCCTGATTACGGGGCCCGAGTTGTTGGCGGGATCCACCCGGCTCAAGGCTGGAACGGCCACAAAGATGGCCCTGAACATCCTCAGCACCGGCGTGATGGTGCGGCTGGGGAAGGTCTATGGCAACCGCATGGTTGATGTGGCGGTGACCAACAGCAAGTTGGAGGATCGCGCCCTGCGCATGCTGGAGGATCTGGGTGGACTCTCCCGCGCGGAGGGACGCCAATGGCTCGCGCGCAGCGGCGGTTCCGTCAAGCTGGCACTGCTGATGGCGGCGGCAGACCTCAGCCGCGATCAAGCCGCCGACCATCTGAGCCGTAGCCACGGCCAGCTGCGTGCTGCCCTGGCCGGCCTGACTCAGGACCCAAACGGCCCCCAGTAGGGCTGGGTCAGCAGGTCGAGGCGACGGCGGGTCTCTGCCGGAACATGCTCCTTCGGGGTCATCAGGGCATCCCGCAGGGCCCCATGGGCTGAACTGGTGGGTCGCAGCGCGGCCACCCGCTCAGCGGTGACGCGCACGATCTGGGTGGCCAGCGCCGCATTGGCTTTGAGGTTTCCGATCACCATGTCGACGGTCACGCTGTCGTGTCCTGCAAACCAGCAGTCGTAGTCCGTGGCCATGGCGAGGGTGGCGTAGGCGATTTCCGCCTCCCGGGCCAACCGCGCCTCGGTGTGGTTGGTCATGCCGATCACGGAGCATCCCCAGGAGCGATAGAGCATCGACTCCGCCCGGGTGGAGAACGCCGGCCCCTCCATGCACAGATAGGTGCCACCGCGGTGCAGGGTGCGATCGCTCGGCATCAGGCTCTCGGCCACATCCGCCAACAGACGACCCAGGGCTGGGCAGAAGGGATCGGCAAAGGTCACATGGGCCACGGCCCCCTGGCCGAAAAAGCTCAGGGGTCGCTGATGGGTGCGGTCGATGAATTGATCGGGCACGACCATGTCGAGGGGCCGCACCGATTCCTGCAGGGACCCGACGGCTGAGGGCGAGAGGATCCAGCGCACCCCCAGGGAGCGCATCGCCCAGATGTTGGCGCGGTAGGGCACCTCCGTGGGCAGGTACGTGTGGTGGCGGCCATGGCGGGCCAGAAACACCACCTCCATGCCGCCCAATCGGCCCAGCCGCAGGCGGTCCGAAGGGGCCCCGTAGGGCGTGTCCACCGTGAATTCCTGGATGTCCTCCAGGCCCTCCATGGCGTAGAGGCCGCTGCCGCCAAGAACCCCCAGCCGCGCCTGGCCGAGATCAATCGAGCTGTGGGCGGACATGGGGCTGGTGCGGCTCCAACCCTTTTACCGGACGGCCCATACTGATTCGGTGTGCTCTTGATTGCCCCGTGACCAAAGCCCTGATGGAGACCGACGCCGGCACCATCGAACTGGAGCTGTTCGACGCCGACGCCCCCAACACCGTGGCCAACTTTGTGAAGCTGGCGAAGGAGGGCTTTTATGACGGTCTGGCCTTCCACCGGGTGATCCCCGGATTCATGGCCCAGGGGGGCTGTCCCAACAGCCGTGAAGGCTCCCGCGGCATGGCGGGCACCGGCGGGCCGGGCTACCAAATCGACTGCGAGATCAACAGCCAGAAGCATCAGGCCGGAACCCTGGCGATGGCCCATGCGGGTCGCAACACCGGCGGCTCGCAGTTCTACATCTGCCATGAGGCCCAGCCCCATCTCGACGGCGTGCACACCGTGTTTGGCCACACCGGCAACATGGACGTGGTGATGGCGCTGAAGAATGGCAGCCGCATCAACAAGGTGACCATCCAGGCCTGAGCCCAGCTCAGCACCAGCGCATCAAGGTGCCCGCATCCACCCGCAACTGCGGCCGTGCCGCCTGCAACTCCTGCAGGGGTCGACGCTGGGCTTCCAAGGTGTTGCTGGGGTGGGCGCTGCGTTGACTGTCGGGGGCCAACAGCAGGCTGACGCTCTGGGTGGATGACCAGGCCGCCATGCGTTGCAGGCCCTCCGCCAGCAACGCGGCGTTGCCGCCTTCCACCAGCACCGCCAGCTGCGGCTGATCCAGCAACGCCAGCACCCGGGAGTGCTCCTCCCGCTCCAGCACCACGCCGTGGGTGTCGGCCCAGTGGCGCAAATCCTGCAGCCGCTCCGCGACGACGGCGGTGCTGGGTTCGTTGTGAGGGCCCATGGTCCAGGCCAGCACGGCCGCCGGCCCGTGGCCGGCCGTGCCGGAATCCATCAGATGGCCGAGCTTGTCCTGCTTGGTCTGCAGGTAGGCGGCGTTGTGCTGGCCGGCATCCATCACCAGGGGAACCCGGTCCTCGACCTGCAGGCCGTAGCCCCCCAGGCCGGCGATCTTGCGGGGGTTGTTGGTGATCAACCGCAGCCGGTGGATGCCGAGATCACTCAGGATCTGGGCCCCAACGCCGTAATTGCGGAGATCGGCCGGGAAGCCGAGGCGTTCGTTGGCTTCCACCGTGTCCAGGCCACCGTCCTGCAGGGAATAGGCCCGCAGCTTGTTGATCAGGCCGATGCCACGCCCCTCCTGGCGGAGATACACCACCACCCCTTCACCGGCGGCTTCGATCATGCGCAGGGCCGCCTCCAACTGCGGGCGGCAGTCACAGCGCAGGGAGCCGAAGGCATCACCGGTGAGGCATTCGCTGTGCACCCGCACCAGCACGGGCCCCTCGGCCCGCTCGGGCTGGCCTTTCACGATCGCCACGTGTTCACTGCCATCGAGCTCATTGCGGTAACCAATGGCCCGAAACTGCCCGAAGGCGCTCGGCAGTGCCGCTTCCGCCTGGCGGCGCACGAAGCGCTCGGTGTCAAGGCGGTAGCGAATCAGATCGGCGATGTTGATCAGCCGCAGCTGGTGCCGGCGCGCGTAGTCCACCAGCTGTGGCAGCCGAGCCATGGAGCCATCAACGTTCTGGATCTCGCAGATCACACCGGCTGGGTAGAGGCCCGACAGCCTGGAGAGGTCGACGGCCGCTTCCGTATGGCCAGCCCGCTTGAGCACGCCCCCCTGCTTGGCGCGCAGCGGAAAAATATGGCCGGGCCGGCGCAGATCCGCGGGGCGGGTCTGGGGATGGATGGCCACCTGAATGGTGCGGGCGCGATCCTCGGCGGAGATCCCCGTGCTGACGCCGTTCTCGGGACCCGCATCCACGCTCACGGTGAAGGCGGTCTGGTTGCTGTCGGTGTTGCGATCCACCATCAGGGGTAGATCAAGGGCATCCAGCCGTTCCCCCTCCATGGCCAGGCAGATCAGGCCCCGGGCTTCGGTGGCCATGAAGTTGATCTGTTCGGGGGTGGCGAACTGGGCCGCACAGATCAAATCCCCTTCGT
>BJHC01000207.1 GCA_014191535.1 Cyanobium sp.
GCCGGGTCTGTTGGCTCAGCCAGCCCTGCAGCGGGGCATCGAGCTCGGTTGTTTTTGCAGCATCAGGGGGCTGATCCAGCAGCTGCAGGGCCTGCTGGAGCCGCCGGGCGATGCGGTCGCGCAGCTCCGCCGCCGCCGCTTCCGTGAAGGTCACCACCAACAGCTGCTCCACCGAGGGGGGCTGGGACCCCTCGGTGAGTAGCCGCAGCACCAGGTGGGCCAGGGCGAAGGTTTTGCCGGTGCCGGCGCTGGCCTCCAGCAGCCGCAACCCCGGGCTGAGGGGCAGCTGGTTGGCGTCAAAGCGCTGCAGTTCCCTCATCGCTTCAGCTCCGTGCGCCGCTCCAGCAGCGGCGTGTGCAGCTCCAGGGCCAGCTGCTGCAGCGCGGGCGTGAGCAGGGCGCTGAGGGGCAGGTCGGCCCCGAAGCAGAGGGCCTGCACCGCATCGCGGCGCTCCGCCGGCTGCTGGTGCCCCCCCTCCCAGGCGCTGAGGGCCTGGCCCCAGCCGCGCCCCAGGCCCGGTTTGGCCAGCTCGGCGCTGGCGAAGGCCCAGCCGGTCTGGGGGGGCAGGGGCCAGCAGCGCTGGCGGTGGCCCTCGCTCCAAGCCAGCAACTGCTCCAGCAGGGCAGCGGCCTCAGGGGCGGTGGGGGCCTGGAGCCGCTCCAGCACCCGGAAGCGCTGGCCATCGCGCCCCACCAGGGCGGCGCCAGCGGGCCCCTGGCCGGCGGCGCAGGCCAGCAGCAGCTCCCCCCACAGCCGCAGCCGTTGGGCGGTGCGTGGCCGGGCGGTGTGCACCAGCACCAGCTCCCTGCCATGCCAGGGCAGCTCCGCCTCGAGCCCCTGCCAGGCCACGGGCCGCCGCTCCGCCGGCCCCAGCTGCTCCAGGCACTGCTGCAGCGACTGCCAACGCTGCTCCAGCCCCTGCAGCTCCAGATCCCCCGCCGCCAGCGGCGGCAGCAGGCCGCGGCCCCGTTGCTGCTGGCGCCAGTCGGGGGCGCTCTCGCGGCCGGTTTCGGGCAGCTGCTCCCGCAGCAGGGCGGCCCGCTGGCGCTCCTGCAGCGCCAGGGGGTCGAGGTCGAGCACGGGGCTGTCCCACTCCTGGGGCCGCAGCTGCAGGCGCTCCAGCCACTGGCGTTGGGGGGCCTCCAGCCAGGCCAGCAGCTCGGGCCAGGGGGCCGCGGCGGGCTCGGGGCTGGCGGCTGGCGTGGCGCTGGCCGCCGCTGCGGTGGCACTGAAGGCCAGGCCGCGGCTGGGCTGCAGGCCCCTGTGCAGCTGCTGCTCGAGCTGCTGGCGCGCCTGCAGCAGCCGTTGGTCGCAGCTGCTGGGGGGCCAGGGCGCCTCCGGCAGGAAGTTGCTGCGCTCCAGCGGATGGGCGGCGTGCTGGCGCAGGGGCAGCCCCTCCGGCAGGCGGGCGCTCAGCCATTCGAGCCACTGCCGCACGGGGGTGCAGGCCTCCAGGGCCTCGCCGGTGCGTTCATCGCGGCAGCTCCAGCTGATCAGCAGGTGCTGGCGGGCCGAGAGCAGGCTTTCCAGCAGCACGTAGCGGTCTTGGTCGCCGGTGTTGGGGTCGCCCAGTTGGCGCTGCTGCTCCAGCAGGTGAAACCCAGGCCGCTGGCGCTGGCGCGGGAACTGGCCCGCATCCAGCCCCATCAGCACCACCACCTTGTGGGGGATGGCGCGCATCGGTTCGAGGGCGCTGATGGTGAGGGCGCCGGAGCGGTGGCCGAAGCGGCCGCTGGATTCACTCAGGCGCTCCCCCAACACCTCCGCCACCACCGGCGCCGCCAGCTGCAGCGGGCTGTCTGCCGCCACTGCGGCCCAGTCCGCCAGGGCGGCGTGGATGGTCTGCAGTTCCCAGGCGGCGCTGCCGCCATCCCCGAACAGCTCCGTGAGCATCCGCCCCAGCCCCGGCACCCAGGCGTCGGGCCGCCGCCGCCGCCCCAGCCAGCGCAGGCTGCGCAGCAATTGCCGCAATAACCCCAGCCAGCGGCCCTGCTGCTCCAGGCTGCCCTCCATGGCCAGGGGGGCCGTTTCAGCGGGGGCCAAGCCCGCCAGCTCGGGCAGCACCAGCCCCAGCACCAGGCGATCGATGGCCCAGCTGAGGCTGTGGGTGCCGTCGTCGCCGCGGTCGGCCCCATCGAGGCCCCAGCGGAAGCCGGCGCGCTGCAGCAGGGCCGTGAGGGCTCCGGCCTCCTCGGGGTCGATGCCGCGGGCCGCCAGCAGGGGGGCGCAACCCAAGAGCTGCTCCAGGGCGCTGGCGGTGAGCCGCTGCCCCCCCAGTTGCAGCAGCGCCAGCAGCCCCTGGCTGATGCCCGCTTCGCTCTGTTGGCTGCGGTCGGTGAGCCGCCAGGGCAGCACCACGCCGGTGGCGTCGCTGTCGCCGAACACCGCCCCCACCAGCGGTGCGAAGGCCTCCACCTGGGGGGTCATCACCAGGATGTCCCGCGGTTCGAGGCTGGGGTCCGCCGCCAGCAGCTGCAGGATCCGATCCCGCACCACCTGCAGCTGCCGCAACCGGCCCGGACAGGCGTGGAACTCCAGGGAGCTGTCGCTGGGTTGCCGCTGCAGGGGCGCCGCGCCGTCGGCCTGGTCGCTGAGGCCGCTGGCGAGGCGCTGCTGCAACTGCTCCAGCAGGGTGGGGGTTCGGCCCTGGCTGCGGGCGGCGCTGCAGGCATCGAGGAACAGATCCCCCTCCCGCCACTGGCCCAGCTGGTGCTCGCCGCTGCCCTCCAGCAGCTGCTGAAATTCCGCCCCCAGCCGCCCGAAGCGGGCCTCCAGGCCCGGCACCTCCAGCAGCCAGTCGGGGCCGAGGGGCTCGCTGTGGCTGGGGCCTTGCCGCCGTTGCCACAGGTCGCGGCAGGGGGTGAGCAGGTAGAGCTCCACCGGCAGCACCGCCGAGAGGGCCTGCAGCAGCTCCACCTGCACCGGCGCCAGGCTGCTGAGGCCAAACAACCGCAGCGGCCCCGGCGGTGGGGTGGGCGGCCGCCAGCCCCCCTGCAGGGCGGCGATCAGCTCCCGGGCCCGCAGCCCAAACGGGCGCTCTTGGAGGCGCTCCGCCAGGGCGCGCAGCAGCAGCGGTTGCCAGCGCCACTGGGGCGCCAGGGGTTGGCCGGCGGCATCCAGGTCGCGCCCCTGCAGCCAGGCTTCCACCAGGGCGGGGCGGTAGAGGCCGTAGTCGTCGAGGGCATCGGCGATGGCCCGTGCCAGCTGCCACAGGGGCAGATCGAGTTGGTGGGGCGGTTGGCGCCGTTGCTGCAGCCAGTGCCGCAGCGGTGCGGCGTCCTCTTGCTCCAGCAGTGCGGGCAGCAGCTCCAGCACCGGCCACACCAGGTTTTGGGCGCGCCAGGGGTCGGTGCCGGCTGCGGGCGGAGGGCTCTGGGGGGCATCCCGCTGGTGCAGCAACTCCTGCACGAGCTGGCGC
>BJHC01000208.1:0-2042 GCA_014191535.1 Cyanobium sp.
CGGCCCCAGGCCAGCACCGCCGCTGTGAGCCGCGGTGTGGCGGCGGTGGTGGATTGTCCCAACCGTTGGGTGGCCCTGGATCCGGAGCGCGGCGGCATGGCGGCGGTGGCCGAGGCCGCCCGCAACCTCAGCTGCGTGGGGGCCGAGCCCCTGGCGGTCACCGACAACCTCAACTTCCCTTCTCCGGAAACCCCCACGGGCTACTGGCAGCTGGCCCTGGCCTGTCGAGGCTTGAGCACCGCCTGCTCCGCCCTGGATACCCCGGTGACCGGTGGCAACGTCTCCCTCTACAACGAAACGCGCCTGCCCGATGGCCGCATGCAGCCCATTCATCCCACCCCCGTGGTGGGCATGGTGGGGCTGGTGCACGATCTGGCGCACGTGCGCGGCCAGGCCTGGCGGGAGCCGGGCGATGTGATCTGGCTGCTGGGGGTGCCCCTCGAAACCACGCAGGCCGATCCGCGCCTCACCCTGGCCGGCAGCAGCTACCTGGAGCGGCTGCATGGGGCCGTCACCGGCCGGCCCCCCGAGATCGATCTAGCCCTGGAGCGTTCGGTGCAGGCCTTCCTGCGCCAGGCGATTGCGGACGGGCTGGTGCGCTCCGCCCACGACCTCAGCGATGGCGGTCTGGCGGTGGCGGCGGCGGAATGCTGCATGGCCTCCGGCCTGGGGGCCCATTTGGAGCTCCCCGCCTCCAGCCAACGGGTGGATCGGCTGCTGTTCGCCGAGGGGGGCGCCCGCATCCTGGTGAGCATTGCCCCCGCCCACACCGCCGCTTGGCAACAGGCCCTGGAGGCCAGCGGCGTTCCCGCCCAGTGCCTGGGGGTGGTGGAGCCCGGTGAGTCCGGGGCCTCCTTGGTGATCCATCAGGCCGGCAGCCCCCTGCTGGAGTTGCCGGTGGCCCAGATGGCGGAGCGTTTTGAGCAGGCCATTCCCCGGCGGATGGGGGTGGATCTGCCTCCCACGGCCTGATGCACAATGCAGACACACGCGCCAAGGTGGGCTCTGCCGTGATCGATCCGCAGCTCGCCGACCGCCCCGACAAGCCGGAAGAGGCCTGTGGGGTGTTTGCGGTGCTGGCCAGCGATCAGCCGGTGGCCAACCTCACCTATTTCGGGCTCTATGCCCTGCAGCACCGCGGCCAGGAATCGGCCGGTATCGCGGTGTTCGAGCAGGGGGCTGGGCAGGCGGGTGGTCCCAAGGTGCGCCTGCACAAGGACATGGGCCTGGTGAGCCAGGTGTTCGACCAGGAGGTGCTGGAGCGTCTCCCCGGCCAGCTGGCCATTGGCCATAACCGTTATTCCACCACCGGCAGCAGCAAGGCCTGCAATGCCCAGCCGGTGCTGCTCAACACGCGCCTGGGCCCGTTTGCCTTTGCCCACAACGGCAACCTGGTGAACGCGGCGGAGCTGCGCCAGGCCATCGCCTCCGACATCCCGGCCGTGGAGTTCACCTCCACCACCGATTCGGAGCTGATCGCCTTTGCCATCCAGCACGCGGTGAACGACGGCCTGGGCTGGGACGCCGCCATTCGCGCCGCCGCCGCCCGCTGCCGCGGTGCCTTCAGCCTGGTGATCGGTACGCCGGAGGGGTTGTTTGCCCTGCGGGACGGCCACGGCATTCGGCCCCTGGTGTTCGGCCACATGGGCGAGGCCAGCAGTGCCCAGTGGGTGGTGAGCAGCGAAAGCTGCGGGCTCGACATCATTGGCGCCAGCTTCGACGGCGACGTGGAGCCCGGCGAGATCATCCACTTCCGCCTCGGTGATCCCACGCCCCAGCGCAGCCGCTGGATCAGCGAACCCGCCAAGTTGTGCGTGTTCGAAATGATCTACTTCGCGCGCCCGGATAGCCGCTTCTTCGGGGAGTCGCTCTACAGCTACCGCGTGCGCATCGGTGAAGTGCTGGCGCGGGAAACCCCCGTGCAGGCCGACATCGTGATCGGTGTGCCCGACTCCGGCATCCCCGCCGCCATCGGCTACTCCCAGTGGAGTGGCATCCCGTTTGGGGATGGCCTGGTCCAAAACCGCTATGTGGGCCGCACC
>BJHC01000208.1:2052-3414 GCA_014191535.1 Cyanobium sp.
TCGGTGTGCCCGATTCCGGCATCCCGGTGGCCATTGGCTACTCCCAGTACAGCGGCATCCCCTTCGGCGATGGCCTGATCAAGAACCGCTATGTGGGCCGCACCTTCATCCAGCTCACCCAGGCGATGCGCGAAGCGGGCATCCGCGTGAAGCTCAATCCCCTGCCGGATGTGCTGGCGGGCAAGCGGGTGGTGGTGATCGACGATTCGATCGTGCGCGGCACCACCAGCCGCAAGCTGGTGGCCGCCATCCGCGATGCCGGTGCCACCGAGGTGCACATGCGCATCAGCTCACCGCCGGTGACGCATCCCTGCTTCTACGGCATCGACACCGACACCCAGGATCAGCTGATCGCGGCGCGCCTCACCCTGGAGGAGATCGCCGCTCACCTGGGGGTGGACTCCCTCGCTTACCTCAGCAAGGAGGGCATGGTGGAAGCGGCCCAGGCCAATGCCGGCCATTTCTGCACCGCCTGCTTCGACGGCGCCTATCCGATCGAGATGGACGACAGCGTCAGTGGCAGCAAGCTGATGCTCGAGCCCAAGGGGATCGCCGCCACGGTGTAAGCCTCGGCTGCACCGTCGGCGCTTTACACCGGCGCTTCGGTGCCCTGGGCTTCGTGGCGCACCGATCCTCCCAGCCCGAAGGCGGCGTGAACCGCCTGCAGGGCCGGGATGCCATCGGCTTCCGCCACCACACAGCTGGTGCGGATTTCGCTGGTGGCGATCATTTCGATGTTGATGCCCGCCGCCGCCAGCGCGCGGAACATGCGGGCCGCCGTGCCGGCGGTGCAGGGCATGCCGGCCCCCACGGCGCTGACCCGGGAGATGGCCAGGCCCTCCTCAAAGCTGGCTCCGGGCCATTGGTTGAGCAGCGGTTGCAGGGCGGTGCGGGCGCGATCCAGGTCGTCGCGTTTGAGGCAGAAGCCCATGTCGCGGCTGCGCTGATCGCCTGCGCCGTGGGTGCGCTCCGATTGCACGATGGCATCGAGGCTGATGGCGGCATCCGCCAGGGCCCGGCACACCGCCGCCGCTGTGCCGGGTCGGTCGGGGATGCGGCGCACCGCCACCTGGGCCTGATCCCGGTCCAGGGCCACGCCGCGCACCTCCGGTTCTCCGGCACCGGCGGGGGCTGGATTGAGCTGCAGTTGGGGTTCGCTCAGTTCAAAGCAGCTGGCGGCGGCCTGCAGGGCTTTGTTGCCCTGGTGCCCGGCCACCAGGCAACTCACCTTCACCTCGCTGGTGGCGATCAAGCGCAGATTGATCCCCTGTTTGGCCAGGGTGTCGAACAGCCGGGCCGCAACGCCGGGGCGCCCCATGATGCCGGCCCCGGAGATGCTCCGCTTGGCCATGCCGGCTTCGG
>BJHC01000209.1:0-1738 GCA_014191535.1 Cyanobium sp.
CCCGGCGGCGCAGGTCACCCCCCTGCACGCCGAGCTGCGATCAGAGCCGCCACGCGAGGCTGCGCCGGCCCCGAACGGACTGCGCCCCTCCACCCCTGGCCAGGAGCTGATCTGCAGCCTGATCGGCCTCAGCCTGAAGCTGGGCATCGGCCTGGTGGCGCTGGTGAGCCTGGCCCGCCTGGCGGGGGCCTACCAGGAACGGCTCGACCGCTATGGCGAGATCCGCGCGGTGCTCGACATCCAGCAGGCGAAATTGATGAAGGCCCAGCACCGCTTCGATCAGCTGTTCAGCACCGGTGGTGAGCAAAAGCTGATCCAGGAGCAGGACCAGTGGATCGCCCCCAACCGCATGCGTGTGGTGTGGAAACAACCGCAGCCCCAGGGGCAGAGCCCATTTCCAACTGTTGAGCAGCCCGGTGGCAACGGCGCCCAGCCCCAGGCCACTCACTAAGTTGTTGCCCGCCGAACGTCGGGCTCCATGGTCAGCAGCGTCACCAGCTCCAGCAGCAGCATCCCCAGCGCTGGCGGCGCCCCCGGCGCGGTTCTGATCACCGGCACCACCTCCGGCGTGGGCCTCAACGCCACCAAGGCCCTGATCGATCGCGGCTGGACCGTGGTGACCGCCAACCGTGACCCCATCCGGGCCGCGGAAGCGGCTGATGGCCTGGGGATCCCCCGCGATCGCCTGCACCACATCCGCATGGACCTGGGGGACCTCGACAGCGTGCGTGTCGCCGTGGAGACCCTGATCGACTCCCTGGGCTTCGGCCTCGATGCCCTGGTGATCAATGCGGCGGTGTACAAGCCGCGGCTGAAGCAACCGGAGCGCTCACCCCAGGGCTACGAGCTTTCGATGGCCACCAACCATCTGGGCCACTTCCTGCTGATCCAGCTGCTGCTGCCGCAACTGCAGGCCTCCCAACACCCCTCCAAGCGCGTGGTGATCCTGGGCACCGTCACCGCCAACTCCAAGGAGCTGGGGGGCAAGATCCCCATCCCCGCCCCGGCAGACCTGGGGGACCTCAGCGGCTTCAAGGCGGGCTTCAAAGCTCCGATCGCCATGGCCAATGGCAAGGCCTTCAAGCCCGGCAAGGCCTACAAGGACAGCAAGCTCTGCAACATGATCACCACCCAGGAGCTGCACCGGCGTCTGCACGGCTCCACCGGCATCGTGTTCAGCTCGCTCTACCCGGGCTGCGTGGCGGACACGCCGCTGTTCCGCAACACGCCGCGGGCCTTCCAGAAGATCTTCCCCTGGTTCCAGAAGAACATCACCGGTGGCTACGTGAGCCAGGCCCTGGCGGGGGAGCGGGTGGCCCAGGTGGTGGCCGATCCCGCCTTCGGAGCCTCAGGGGTGCACTGGAGCTGGGGCAACCGCCAGAAGCAGGGCGGCAAACAGTTCAGCCAGGAGCTCTCCGACAAGGCCAGCAACCCCGAAACCGCCCAGGGGGTGTGGGAGGAATCGATGAAGCTGGTGGGGCTGGCCTAAGCGGAGCCCTCCAAGGGTGGTACGACACTCCGTCGTGAGTGGTACCACCCCTGGAGAGAGACCTTGAGAGTCGCCTGGGGAGACAGCTCAGGGGGGATGCCGGGGGACACCCCCGGCCGGCTCAATCAAAGCCGAGCAGGTCGAAGATCTCGCGATCCTTGAGCGATTCAGCCTCGAGGGGCTGCACGTTCTCCAGCATCGACTGGGCCAGGCGCAGGTATTCGTTCTGCACGGCCTCCACCTCGGGGG
>BJHC01000209.1:1748-3401 GCA_014191535.1 Cyanobium sp.
CCAGGCCCTGGCGGGGGAGCGGGTGGCCCAGGTGGTGGCCGATGCCGCCTTCGGAGCCTCAGGGGTGCACTGGAGCTGGGGCAACCGCCAGAAGCAGGGCGGCAAACAGTTCAGCCAGGAGCTCTCGGATAAGGCCAGCAACCCCGAAACCGCCCAGGGGGTGTGGGAGGAATCGATGAAGCTGGTGGGGCTGGCCTAGGAGTCGCCTGGAGAGACCGCTCAGGGGGAATGCCGGGGGATACCCCCGGCCGGCTCAATCAAAGCCGAGCAGGTCGAAGATCTCGCGATCCTTGAGCGATTCAGCCTCCAGGGGCTGCACGTTTTCCAACATCGACTGGGCCAGGCGCAGGTATTCGTTCTGCACGGCCTCCACCTCGGGGGTGGCTTCCATCTCGAAGATGGTGCACTTCTTGAGGCGTGAGCGGCGGATGGCGTCGAGGTCGGGGAAGTGGGCCATGGTCTTCATGCCCACCCGCTCGTTGAAGCGATCGATCTGGTCGGTGTCCTTGGAGCGGTTGGCCACCACGCCACCGAGCCGCACTTTGTAGTTCTTGGCCTTGGCCTGGATGGCGGCGATGATCCGATTCATGGCGAAGATCGAATCGAAATCATTCGCCGTCACGATCAGGCAGTAATCGGCGTGCTGGAGCGGCGCAGCAAAGCCCCCACACACCACATCACCCAGCACATCAAAGATCACCACATCGGTGTCCTCGAGCAGGTGATGCTCCTTGAGCAACTTCACCGTCTGCCCGGTGACATAGCCACCACAACCGGTGCCCGCCGGTGGCCCGCCGGATTCCACACACTGCACACCGTTGAAGCCTTCGAACACGAAATCTTCCGGGCGCAGTTCCTCGGTGTGGAAGTCCACGGTTTCGAGGATGTCGATCACCGTGGGCACCATCTGCTTGGTGAGGGTGAAGGTGCTGTCGTGCTTGGGATCACAACCGATCTGAAGCACCCGCTTGCCGAGCTTGGAGAAGGCGGCCGACAGATTGGAGCTGGTGGTGCTCTTGCCGATGCCCCCTTTGCCGTAGACGGCAATCACCAGGGCGCCTTCTTCAATCTGAAGGCCAGCCTCCTGGTGCACCTGAACACTGCCCTCGCCATCGGGACGGGTAAGCGTGGTGGTCATACAAACGAACCAAGGGCAACGGGATGGCTCCAGCCAAAACTGGAGCGGAGATCCATCTCCATCCAATCTCTCCGATGACACCGCTGCAGGAACCGGCGTGCAAAGCGAAACAGTTGGGATGGGATGGATGCGGAATTGAACACAGGCGAGCTGAGTAGCAATACCTGAGCAGGAATACTCAGTGCCGATCGACATGCGAATGGGCGTGCCTGTGCCTGACAGCTCTCAGGGTCACAACTGGAGCCAAATCTGAACACAAACCGATGAAACATCCGCATCATCGGCTGAAATGCGCCTTGGCCTCATAGAGCGCTTCGCTGTCAATCACCGCCAGGCCACGCTCGCGGGCAAAGGCCTCGGTGTTCTTGCGCACCTTGCCGCGCACAAAGAAGGGAATCTTGGCCAGTTCCGCCTCCCCCTCCGGGCTCCAATGCAGGCCCAGCACTGGGGCCGGGGCGGAACCACTGGCCTCGCTGGCGGGCGCGGCCGCAGGAGCCCCATCCCCCAGGTGGCTG
>BJHC01000210.1 GCA_014191535.1 Cyanobium sp.
CGACATAGCCCTGGCGGATGTTGCCCTTGAGCCCCTGGGCCCGCAGTTCCAGCGTGGATGTTCCCTCACGGCGCAAGCCCCGAACCGGCTCAGGGGCGATCAGATCCCCCTGGTCGGGTCGCCAGTTCAGCCAGGCGGTCTGCACCCGCAGCGGAGGTGCTGCTGCTGGCGCCTTGGCGGCGGGCTGCTGCCAGTGCTCCAGCACGGGGGTTCCCCGCAACTCCAGCTGATCGTCCTTGATGCGGTAGCGCGCCAGTCCGGCCTGGAGCCGCGTGCGGCGGTCGATGGCCGTGGGACGGCGGTCGATCACCATCAGGTCCTGGCTTGGGATCCAGCGCACCTGGTCCCCCTGGATGCGCACGGGGTTGGGCCCCAGCAGGGTGATCTGCACGTCCCCCTCCAGCTGGATGGCCTGCCCATCGCCAATCACCGTGCCGCTCTGGGCCCGAACGGTGATGTGGGGTTGGCCTTGCTTGTAGATCGTGCCGCGGGGCTGGCGGGCCTGGGCCAACTGCCGGGCGATGTCATAGCGGGCCTCGGGGCTGATCAACTCCCAGGCCGGTGCGCCGAGGGCATCCCGCTGGCGCAGATCCAGGGCCCGGAACACAAACGGCTCCTCCGGGGGCTGGGGCCGGGGTGCGCTGCTGCATCCAGCCAGGCCGATCGCCAGGGTGGCGAGCCACAGACCGCGGTGGGGGAGCGAGCGGGTCACAGCGGTTCGTCGAGCTCCAGGCGTGCCATCACGGGGGAGGGCTCGGGCAACGGGGAGCCGGATTGCAGTCCACCCCAAGCCAGCCGCGCTGTCCAGTCAGAGGCAGGCGTGGCGACATCGGCCGCGGACCGGGCGTTTGAATCCGGCAGGGGTTGCCCCAGCTGGTTGAGCATCCGCTCCGCCAGATCCGGCAGCAGGGGGGCCAACAGCAGCGCCACGATGCGGGCCGCCTCCAGCACGGCATAGAGATCTGCCGCCACCTGCTGCTGGGTTCCCTCCTGTTTCATGCGGCTCCAGGGGGCCTGGTCGTTGAGGTAGCCATTGGCGCTGATCGCCAGCTGCAGGGTGGCCTCGGCGGCGGTGCGGAACTCCAGCTGCTCCAGGGCGGCCAGGGCCGTGTCGGTGGCTTGCTGGGCCGCCGAGGCGAGGGGGTGGTCGTTGCGGCCGGCGGCACCGGCCGGCGGCACCGTGTCGGCAAACCAACGGCGGGCCATGGAGCTGGTGCGGTTCAGCAGATTGCCAATGGTGTTGGCCAGATCGTTGTTCACCAGGTCGGTGAACCGCTGCTGCTGAAAGTCGCCGTCCTCGCCGAAGGGGATATCCCGCAGCAGATACCAGCGCACCGCATCACGACCGCAACGCTCCAGCAGCAGCGCCGGATCCAGCACGTTGCCGAGCGACTTGCCCATCTTCTGGCCTTCGCGCGTCAGGAAGCCGTGGCCGAACACCTTGCGCGGCAGGGGCAACCCAGCGGAGAGCAGCATTGCCGGCCAGTAGACGGCGTGGAAGCGCAGGATGTCCTTGCCGATCACATGCACCGCCGCCGGCCAGCCGCGGGCCAGGGCTGTCTCCAGATCAGGGGTGTCGCTCTCCTCCAGCAGGGCGGTGATGTAGCCCAGCAGGGCGTCAAACCACACGTAGAAGGTGTGCCCGTCGTGGCCCGGCACGGGAATGCCCCAGGGCAGATTCACCCGTGAGATGGAAAAGTCGCGCAGGCCTTGGCGCACAAAGTTCTCCACCTCATTGCGGCGGCTGCTGGGCTGGATGAACCCTGGTTGGGCGATCAACGCCTCGATCTGCTCCTGGTAGCGGGAGAGGCGGAAGAACAGGTTGAGCTCATCGCGCCATTCCAGGGGCCTGCGGTGGATCGGGCACTCCGGCGCGTCAGCGCTGGCCGGATCGTCCTTGAACTCTTCGCAGGCGACGCAGTACCAGCCCTGCTGCCGCCCTTCGACGATGTCGCCCTGGGCCTCCACGCGGGCAAAGAATTGCTCAACAATCCGGCGGTGGCGTGGATCGGTGGTGCGGATCAGGCGGTCGTTGCTGATCTGCCAGCGCTGCCACAACTCCCTGTATTGGGCACTGACGGCATCGCAGTGGGCCTGGGGGCTGAGACCGGCGGCCTCCGCCGTGCGCTGGATCTTCTGGCCATGTTCATCACAGCCGGTGATGAACAGCACCGGTTCACCCTTCAACCGTTGAAACCGCGCCAACGCATCGCAGGCCAGGGTCGTGTACGCACTGCCCAGATGCGGCTTGTCGTTGACGTAGTAGAGCGGGGTGGTGAGGGTGTAGGTCATCGGCCGGATCTTACGCAGCCCTTTCCGCCCGGGCCTTGAGCTGCGAGCCTTGGCACTAGCGACGCTGGGCCGATGCCCCTGGAAGCCAAGGCCGTTCCCGTGGTGGTCTGGGGGGGTGGCACCGGGGCCGTGGCGGCGGCCCTCCAATCAGCCCGTGGCGGTGCGCCCACGCTGCTGCTCACCCCGGGGCCCTGGCTGGGGGGGATGGTCAGTGCTGCTGGGGTCTGCTGTCCCGACGGCAATGAGCTCACCCCCTGGCAGACGGGTCTTTGGGGCGCCTTCCTGCGGGAGTTGCAGCAGCAGGAACCCAGCGGACTCGACCACAACTGGGTGAGCTGCTTCGGCTACCGGCCTGCGACGGCGGAGGCAATCCTGCGCCGCTGGTGCCAACGGGAACCGTTGCTGGAGTGGTGGCCTTCGGTGCAGCTGCTGGCGGTGGAGCGCCACGGTTCGCGCATTGCGGCCCTGCAGGTGCAACAGGCCCAGCAGACCGTGCGCCTGGAGCTGCAGCTGTTGATCGATGGCAGCGACCTCGGCGACACCTTCCCGCTGGCGGAGGCGGCGTACCGCTTCGGGTGGGAGCCCCAGGAGCAGTGGCAGGAGCCCAGTGCGCCGCCGCAGGCCGACCTGGCCACCCAACCCTTCTTCCGCCAGCAACCCGTGCAATCCCCCACCTGGGTGGCGATGGGGCAGCTGCAGCAACCGGAGGCCCCTCCCCTGGGGGATGTGCCCCTGGCGGCGCCGTTCAGCCAGGCCACCCGCCGCTTTGGCCTGGAGCGCACCATCACCTACGGGCGCCTGCCAAACGGGCTGGTGATGCTCAATTGGCCCCTGGATGGCAACGACTGGCACACGCAACTGCCGCAGCTCTATGGCCCGGATGCCGCCGAGCGTTCAGCCCTGGCACAGCGGATGCAGGAGCACAGCCTGGCGTTTGCTGCAGCTCTGCAGGACGCCTCAGATGGCTGGCTGCAGCCGGCCCGTTGTTTCCCCAGCGCCGATGCCCGCCCCTCGGATCTCACCGGCCCTTCCCCCTTGGCGCTGATGCCCTACTGGCGCGAAGGGCGGCGGCTGGTGGG
>BJHC01000211.1 GCA_014191535.1 Cyanobium sp.
CTGGCGATGCTGATGATCGAGTGCTGCCGCAGCCTGGGGCTGCCGGCCCGCTTCGTGAGCGGCTACCACCTGGTGGATCCCGCCCCGGAGCGCTACGACCTGCACGCCTGGGCCGAGGTGTACCTGCAGGGGGCCGGCTGGCGGGGCTTCGACCCCAGCGGCAAAGGGGCGGTGGACGACCGCTACATCCCCGTGGCCACCTCCTCCCGCTCCGACCTCACCGCCGCGGTGAGCGGCACCTTCTCCGGACCGCCGGGGGTGGAGAGCGAACTCGACTGGCTGATCAGCGCCGAGATCCTCAGCGGCTCCAGCAACTCAGCCCGGCTCTAGCGATGCCCCTGCCCGCCGTCTTCCCCACCACAGCAGCGGCGGTTGAACAGCGGCTCCAGCGGGCCGGCATCCACCTCACCATGGGGGGTGAGCCCACCCTGGTGCCGGTGGATCCCCAGGGGGCGGAGTGGAGTGTGGCCGCCGATGGCCCCACCAAATTGCGCTACGCGCGCGCCCTGGCGGCGGAGCTGCAGCGGCGGGCCTGGCCGGGGAGCCTGCTGTTGTTCTGCCCGGGCAAGCGCTACGACGGCGAAGTCAATCCGCGCTGGGCCCTGCGGTTGATCACCGGCCGCGACGGCGAACCCCTGGTGCCCTGGCCCCAGCAGACCGACGCCCCACTCCCCACCGCCGCGGAGGCGGTGGCCCTGTTGGAGGCGATCGGCCGCGACCTGGGCTGCCCGGTGCAGCCCCTGCCCCTGCGGGATCCGCTGGCGGCGGAGCGCCGGGTGTGGGCCGTCCCCCTGAGCTGTGACGGGGGCCAATGGCAAGCGGTGCCTTGGCCCCTGGCGGAACCGCTGC
This sequence comes from Cyanobium sp., assembly GCA_014191535.1. Taxonomy (GTDB): domain Bacteria; phylum Cyanobacteriota; class Cyanobacteriia; order PCC-6307; family Cyanobiaceae; genus Vulcanococcus. The sequence goes on from BJHC01000211.1 coordinate 850, forward strand.
GGCAACTGAGCGGCGCCCCGGGGCCGGCGGGATTGCGGCTGCCGCTGGAGCACTTTCCGGAGGGGGCCCTGCGCCAGGTGCTCACCCTGGAGCTGGATACCGAAGGCTGGGGGCTGTTCCTGCCGCCGCTGGAGCGGCAACCCCTGGAGCGGCTGCTTGGGTTGATCGCCCAGCACGGCCGCAGCTGGCGGCCACCGGAGCTGAGCGGTCTGCTGCCGGTGGACGTGGACGACCACTGGCGGGTGCTGGGGCTCACCGCCGACCCCGGGGTGCTGGAGATCAACCTGCCGGTGTGCCACAGCTGGCTCGACTACGCCGGCTGGATGGAGCTGCTGGAGCAGGCCGGTGCGGCGGTGGGGCTGCGCAGCTGGAAGCAGCAGGGGGAGCGCACGGAGGGCACCGGCGGCGGCAACCACCTGCTGCTGGGGGGGGCCAACCTGGAGCAGCATCCCTTCTTCAGCCGGCCCGCCTGGCTGGTGGCGGTGCTGCGCTACTGGCAGCACCACCCCTGCCTGGCCTATCTGTTCAGCGGCCGCAGCGTGGGGCCCGCCTCCCAGGCGCCGCGGCCCGATGAGGGCAGCGCCGCCAGCCTGGATCTGGAGCTGGCCCACCGCACCCTGGCGCAGCTGCCGCCGGGGGATCAGCGGGTGGCCATCGGCGAAACCCTGCGCCACCTGCACGCCGACCGCAGCGGCAACACCCACCGCAGCGAGATCAGCCTCGACAAGTTCTGGAACCCCGCCTGGACCGCCGGCTGCCAGGGCCTGCTGGAGTTCCGGGCGCTGGAATCCATGCCGGATCACCGCTGGAGCAGCGCCGTGGCCCTGCTGTTCCGGGCCCTGGTGGTGCGGCTGCTGGAGGAGCCCCAGCGCCCCACGGGCCTGCGCGCCTGGGGGGATCAGCTGCACGACCGGGCCCTGTTGCCCAGCCAACTGTGGGCGGATCTGGAGCAGGTGCTGGCCGACCTGGCGGCGGCCGGGCTACCGCTGGATCCCGAGCCCTTCCGGGCCATCTGGGAGTGGCGGTTTCCGCTGCTGCTGCACTGGCGCCAGGGGGAGGCGGAGCTCAGCATCCGCCAGGCGCTGGAGCCCTGGCCGCTGCTGTGCGACACGCCGGTGGAAGGGGGCAGCACCAGCCGCTTTGTGGACAGCTCCCTGCGCCGCTTCGAGCTGATCGGTTCGGCGGCGCTGCGGCAGCGCTACGGGCTGCGCCTGCAGGGCCGGCCCCTGCCCTGGCCGGATGATCCACAACAACCGCTGGCGGTGCGGTTCCGGCAGGAGGCCCTGTTCCCCTGCCTGCATCCCTGCCTACCGGTGCATGTGCCGCTGGATCTGGAGCTGCTGGAGGGGGAGGCCGTGGTGGGCCGCTGGTGCCTGCACAGCGAGTCCGTCGGTTTTGAGCCCCACACGCAGGAGCCCATGGCTCCGCCCCGGGAGCCGTTGGCCATAGCAGCGCCACTCAACCGTGGGGAGCATTGCTGCACAGTGGATCTGCGGTTCTGAGCGGGTTCAAATCGGAAGCAATCCGGCAGCCCGATTCAGCATTGCTTCAACAGGCTCAAGATTGTTTGCGTGGTCAAAGCCACACAGGCCAAGCGCCTGACGGCGGGCGTAGAACCGACCTAGTACGGAGCGAAGTCCATGGGCGGTCAGCTTCATCTGGTGGGCATCACAGGGGATGGATGCCGGATCGCCCGGGATGGCGGTGGGGGCTATGTGGTGAACCACGAGCAGGCCGAGGGGGCCTGGGAACGGGTCGCCAACCTGCCCGCCGCCTACGCCGTGTGCGAGCGCTTCAACCAGCGGGAGTCGATGGCCCTACCCCGCCGGCGCGAGCAGGCCTGAGCCACCCGCCCCAGCGCTACCAGCTCACCCCATGCAGCTTGGGCAGGGGGGCCGTCTTGAAGGTGGTGGCAAACAGCCGCGGGATCAGGCGGCTGTTGTATACGCGGAATTCGCGCACCACGCTGGCGCCCTCCTCACGCACCGCTTGGTTGAGCACCACGGAGCCGTCGGGATCGGAAACGGAACGGTGGAAGGTGCCGGGGGGGATGCGCAGGATGTCGCCGCCGGTTTCCAGCCGAACAATGTGATACGGGTAATTCCAGCCGAAATTCACCAGATAGAAGGTGCGGCCGCCGTGCAGGGCCAGCAGGTTGTCCTCCTGGTGGGGATGCAGATAGAACTGCCAGGCGCCGGTGTTCTCCTCGTCGGGGGGGCTGATGGCCGGGCCGGAATGGATCACCAGATCGCGGGCGTTTGACGCGGCGACGGTGATGTCAAAGAAGCGAACGGCAGGGGTATCGCGGAACTTCTCGTAGGGAATCAGCTCAAACATCGGAGCCCGACCATCGGGCCCCGGCGATCGGCTTTCGTGCTGCAGGGCGTCCTGCTGGATCGGAAGGGCAGACATGGCAAGGGTGGCCGACGGCCAGGGAATGGGCCAATGAACCGCAACGCCAACCCCGCAAAGGTTCGCAGCACTACGCAATCAACCTTTCCACAGGCCAGTG
>BJHC01000212.1 GCA_014191535.1 Cyanobium sp.
TGGAGAAGGAACTGCAGTACCTGCAGGGCGACATCGATGAACCCACGCGCCCCCTGGCGGCCATCGTGGGCGGCTCCAAGGTGAGCTCCAAGATCGGCGTGCTCGAGGCCCTGCTCGACAAGTGCGACAAGATCCTGGTGGGCGGCGGCATGATCTTCACCTTCTACAAGGCCCGCGGCCTGTCGGTGGGCAAGAGCCTGGTGGAAGAGGACAAGCTGGAGCTGGCCAAGGAGCTCGAGGCCAAGGCTGCCGCCAAGGGCGTGCAGTTCCTGCTGCCCACCGATGTGGTGCTGGCTGACAACTTCGCCCCCGATGCCAACAGCCAGATCGCCAAGGTGGAGTCCATCCCCGACGGCTGGATGGGCCTGGACATCGGCCCCGACTCGGTGAAGGTGTTCCAGGACGCCCTGGCCGACTGCAAGACCGTGATCTGGAACGGCCCCATGGGCGTGTTCGAGTTCGACGCCTTCGCCGCCGGCACCAACGCCATCGCCACCACCCTGGCGGACCTCAGCGGCAAGGGCTGCTGCACGATCATCGGCGGCGGCGACTCCGTGGCGGCCGTGGAGAAGGCCGGCCTGGCCGACCAGATGTCGCACATCTCCACCGGTGGTGGCGCCAGCCTTGAGCTGCTGGAGGGCAAGGTGCTGCCCGGCGTGGCCGCCCTCGACGAAGCCTGATTCCCAGGGCGCGGGTCCCCAACGGCCCCACGCCGCACCAGAGTTCCAGGGCCCCCATGGGGCCCTTTTTTGATGGCTGCCCCCCATGAGCACCCCCACCCCAGCGGCGCCCCCCAAACCGGCCGTGGCCTGCATCGGCCTGGGGGCCCTGGGGGCCCCGATGGCCCTCAACCTGCTGCGGGCCGGCTACCCGCTCACGGTGCACAACCGCACCCCCGGGCGGCAGGAGCCCCTGGTGACCGCAGGCGCCCAGGCCGCCCCCACCCCGGCGCAGGCGGTGGCGACGGCCGAACTGGTGCTGGTGTGCGTCAGCGATGACACCGCCCTGCGGGCGGTGCTCCTCGAACATCCGCAGGCCGCCATCCATGGGCTGCGCCCCGGCAGCCTGGTGATCGACTGCTCCACCGTGAGCCCCGACGCCAGCGTGCAGCTGGCCGCCGCGCTGGCACAGCGGGGCGTGACCTATCTGGACGCCCCAGTCACCGGCGGCACGGAAGGGGCCCGGGCCGGCACGCTGTCGGTGCTGGTGGGCGGCGACGCGGCGGATCTCGAACGGGCGCGGCCGCTACTGGAGGTGCTCGGCCAGCGGATCACCCACTTCGGCGCGGTGGGGGCCGGCCAACGGGCCAAGGCGGTGAACCAGGTGCTGGTGGCGGGCAGCTATGCGGCGGTGGCGGAGGCCCTGGCCCTGGCGGAACGGCTGGGGCTCGATCGCCCGCAGGTGGTGGAAGCCCTGCGGCAAGGGGCCGCCGGTTCCTGGGCCCTGGAGCACCGCAGCGCCGCGATGATCGCGGACCACTACCCCCTGGGCTTCAAGCTGGCACTACACCGCAAAGATCTAGCCATCGCCCTGGCGGCGGCGGCGGATGCCGAGCTGGCGTTGCCGATCACCGCCCAGGTGGCCGCCCTCGAGGATGCACTCATCTCGGCGGGCGAAGGGGAGCAGGACGTGTCGGTGCTGGCCCGCTGGTTCAGAGGTTGAGGCCCGCCTTGTCGGCCACCACCCGCACCTGCTTGCTGCCGGCGACGATGCCCTTGGGGTGCACCAGCAACACCGCCCAGGTTTGGGTGCCGGGTTGGTAGGGGGCCTGCACGGACTTGAACAGGCCGCCACCCCCGAGGGCCTCCAGGGGCAGATCCGGGGTCAGCAGCCGCAGCTGCTCGCCGGCGGTCACCGGCCGGATGGAGCCCGCCACCACCGCCCCCTCCAGGGGATCGTCGAACACCACATCGAGGTCGTAGCGCTGGCCGGTGAGCACCGCATCGGGAATCTGCAGCGTCACCTTGAGGTCGTCGTCACCGGTGCGCAGCAGGGAGGACTCGCGGATCACCTCCTGGCGGTTGAAGCGGTTGCCCGCGGCCCCCAGCACCAGCTGCTGCTGGGCCACGAAGCGGAACGCAAAGGGGCCCTGTTGACGGCTTCCCGTGACCGTGAGGTCCGTGGTGGCACGGCCATCCCGCAGGGGAGCACCGGCCTTCACGGTCCAGGTGGCATCAGGGAACTGCTGGCGCAGCAACTGCCGTTGGCGCTCCACCTGCTGGGGATCCAGCCCTTCGCCGGGCTCCAGCACAGCGTTGAGGGCATCGGGGGCCGTGCTGTTGAGGGCGTCCTGCAGGGCCTGCAGGCTTGGGGCCGCCCGCAGGGGGGTGGCCATGAAGGGAAGCCCGGCGGCCGCAACGGCGGTGCAGGCGAGGGCCTGCAGCAGAGGGCGCAACAACACTGGGGCGGCAACGGGGTTGGCCCTTAAGTTAGGCGCGCTTCACGGCCGCCACCATGACCCGCCTGTTGATCGCAGCCAGCGGCACCGGCGGCCATCTGTTTCCGGCCCTTGCGGTGGCCCAGGCCCTGCCCAGCGCTTGGGAACTGCACTGGCTGGGGGTGCCCGACCGGCTGGAAACCGAACTGGTGCCGCGCAGCATCCCGCTGCACACGGTCCGGGCCGGTGGGCTGCAGGGGCGCGGGCTGCGCAAGCTGGCCAACCTGGTGCGGCTGCTGGGGGCCACCGGGCAGGTGCGGCAGCTAATCCGCCAGCAGCGGATCGACGTGGTGTTCAGCACCGGCGGCTACATCGCCGCGCCGGCGATCCTGGCGGCGCGCTGGTGCGGCATCCCCGTGGTGCTGCATGAATCCAACGGCGTGCCCGGCCGGGTCACCCGGCTGCTGGGGCGCCTCTGCAGCCAGGTGGCGGTGGGGCTGCCCCAGGCGGCGGAGCGGCTGCCCCACTGCCGGCCCCGGGTCACCGGCACCCCCGTGCGCCGGGCCTTTCTGGAGCCGGCACCCCTGCCGGCCTGGGTGCCCGGCGGCCCTGGGCCCCTGCTGCTGGTGATGGGGGGCAGCCAGGGGGCGGTGGGGCTGAACCGCATGCTGCGGCCGCTGTTGCCACGGCTGCTGGCGGCGGGCTGCCGGGTGGTGCACCTCAGCGGCAGCAACGACCCCGACAGCGGCCAGCTGCAGCATCCGGGCTACGGGGAGCGCCCCTTCAGCGATGAGGTGCCGGGGCTGCTGCAGCACGCCGACCTGGTGATCAGCCGCGCCGGCGCCGGCAGCCTCAGTGAGCTGGCGGTGTGCGGCAGTCCGGCCATCCTGGTGCCCTTCCCCCAGGCGGCGGACCACCACCAGGACGCCAACGCCGGGGCGGCCGCTGCCCTGGGGGCGGCCGTGATC
>BJHC01000213.1 GCA_014191535.1 Cyanobium sp.
AATGCCGTGGCTCGCAAGGCCGTGAACAAGGTGGTGCACCGTGATGACGTGGAGGCCGGCGCCCCCGACCCCCGTTGGGCCGGCGAACTGGCCAAGCTCAAGAACCTGCTGGACGGCCAGAAAGCCGCCGTTTGAGCGCCGCTCAGGCGCGACCCACCCGGGCTGACATGCAGGCACACAGCTGGTCCTGGCAAAACCACAACATCAGCTACGTCCGCGTGTCAGCCCCCTCCAACGGCTCTCCCCCCGGGAGGGCCGTTGTTTGTGTGCATGGCTTCGGCGCCTCCAAAGGCCACTGGCGCCACAACCTCAATGCCTTGGCCAGCGACGCCGACGTCTACGCCATCGATCTGCTGGGGTTCGGGGCCAGCGCCAAACCCCCCTCCCAGCTGAAGGGCGAAGCGCCCAGCCACGGCAGCGTGCGCTACTGCTTCGACCTCTGGGCCGCCCAGGTGGCTGACTTCACCGAGCAGGTGATCAACCACGACCAGGGCCGCACCAGCGCCATTCAGCTGATCGGCAATTCGATCGGAGGCGTTGTGGCCCTGAATGCCGCCCGGCTGCTGCAGGAACGGGGAACACCCGCCCGGCAGGTGCTGCTGATCGACTGCGCCCAACGGGAACTCGACCTCAAGCGCCTGGCGGAGCAACCCTGGACGGCGCAACTGGGGCGTCCGCTGCTGATGGCCCTGGTGCGGCAGCGCTGGTTGATCGGCAGCCTGTTTCGGCTCTTGGCCAGGCCTGCCGTGGTGCGCCAAGTGCTGCAGCAGGCCTATCCGAGCGGTGGCCATGTGGACGACGCGCTGGTGGAGCTGTTGGTGCAGCCCAGCCGCGACCCCGGCGCCAGTGAGAGTTTTCGCGGCTTCGTGAATCTGTTCGACGACTGGCTGGCCCCCCAGTTGTTGGAGCAAGTGCAGGCGCCGGTGCGCATGCTCTGGGGGGAGGCCGATCCGTGGGAACCGGTGGCGGAAGCGCAACGCTGGCAGCGCAGCTTCCCCTGCATCCAAGACCTGCGGGTGCTGCCGGGCCTGGGCCATTGCCCCCACGACGAGGCCCCCGAGCAGGTGAACCCGATCCTGCAGCAATGGCTGGCACTGGGTTGGGGCTAAGGGGCTAGGGCTAGCGGGCCTGGGCGATCACAAACGAGCGCGGCAGATCCAGCAGCTTGCCGGCGGTGGGCACATAGGCCCGGTGGTTGAACACGTCGTAGTTGAGCTCCTCGATCACATCGAGGATGCCGCGGTAGAGCCGCAGCGACGCCCACACCGGCCAGCGGGCATCGGGGGCCAGCCAGCGCACCCCCGCCTCGGAGCGGGCGAACCAATCGCGGGCGCGGGCCACCTGAAAGCGCATCAAGTCACGCCAGGCGTCATTCACCGTGCCCGCCAGCAGCTCCGCTTCGCTGTAGCCGAAGCGCGCCAGGTCCTCCTGGGGCAGATAGATACGGCCGCGGCCGCGGTCTTCGCCCACGTCCCGCAGGATGTTGGTGAGCTGGTTGGCAATGCCGAGGGCCACCGCCGCCTCGCTGGTGTCGGGGGCTTCGCTCCAGGGGGCTGAGGTGTAGGCGGGATCAATGCCCATCACCTCCTGGGTCATCAACCCCACGGTGCCCGCCACCCGGTAGCAATAGAGATGCAGCTGCTCGAAGCTGGCGTAGCGGGTGGTGTTCAGGTCCATCCGCATGCCCTCGATCATGTCGAGGTAGGGCTGTAGGGGCTGGGGGTAGCGCTCCAGCGTGTCCACCATGACGCGGTCGAGCCCATCGGCCACCTCGCCGCGGAACAGGCCGCGGGTGCGCAGCTCCCAGGCATCCAGGCGCTCCGCCAGTTCCGCCACGGGCCGGGCCTGGGCCTCCGGGCTGTCCATCAGCTCATCGGTGCGGCGGCACCACACGTAAATGGCCCAGATGGCGCGGCGCTTGGCCGGCGGCATCAACAGGGTGCCGAGGTAGAAGGTCTTGGCCCACTCAGCCGTTTCCCGCCGGCAGGCTTCATAGGCCTGCTCCAGCGACGGAATCGCAGTGCCGGTGGCGGGGGCAACGACCACCGGCGCTCAGACCGCCACCGGCGTGGGGGAGGCCACCGGTTGAGACGCCAGGGGCGAGCCGGCCACCGCCTGGGCGCAGAGCTTGCCGCTCAACACCGCCCCCTCCATCGACGCCAGATAGCGCTGCATCGTGTAGCAGCCAGCCAGGAAGAAATTGGGGATCGGCGACGTCTGATCAGGGCGGAGCTGCTGGCAGCCGGGCACGGTTTTGTACACCGACAGGGGCGTCTTCACCACGATCGACTTGCGCAGCTGGGCCTGGTTGTCGCCGGTGAAATGCATCGGGAACAGACGCTTGAGCTCCTCCATGGTGGCGGCCACGATCTCCTCATCACTGCGGCCGATCCAGTCCTTGGCCGGAGCGAACACCAGCTCCAGCATGGAGCGCTCGGGATCCTCATATTCGCGGCAGGTGTTGCTCATGTCGGCATAGACGCTGAGCAGGGGGCTGCGGCTGAACAGCAGGTGATCAATCTCGGTGAGCTTGCGATCAAACCAGAGGTGGATGTTGATCACCGGCACGCCATTAAGCCCATCCAGCTTTTGGAAGTAGGGCAGCTGTTTCCAGGGCTCGGGCAGGAGCAGCTTGAACGGATCCACCGGCATGGCGCTCACATAGGCATCGGCTTGGAGCGTGTAACCCTCCTTGCCTTTGATGCCACCAATGCGAAAGCCGCTGACGCTGCCATCGGCGTTGAGTTCGATCTCCCGCAGGGGGGAGTCGAGGTGCACTTCACCACCGCGGGCGGTGACGTAATCCACGATGGGCTGGCAGAGGCGCTGGGGCGGATTGCCATCCAGGAAGGCCATTTTCGATCCATCGCTCTCCTGCAGAAAGCGGTTCAGAGCCGTGAGCACCACGGTGCTGGAGATCTCATCGGGGTCGATGAAATTCAGCGCCTTGGCCATGGCGATGAACACCTCATCGTTGACGCGCTCAGGGATGTTGTGGAGGCGCAGCCACTCCGTCCAGGAGTACTGATCACATTCCTCCACATACTGCTGACCGCGCAGCATCGCCGGCACCAGGCCCAGGCCGAAAGCAATCTTTTCAGGCCAGGTGAGCAGATCGTTGTTACCCAGGATGGCCGCCACGCCGTTCAGCGGGGCTGGAAGATCGGGGAAATCGAAGCGGCTGTAGGTGCCCGGGGTTTCCTTCTGGTTGAAGATCATCGAATGGCTCTTCCACTGCAGCCGGTCTTCGATGTTCAACTCTTTGAACAATTGGCGCATGTTGCGATAGGCGCCAAAAAAGATGTGCAGGCCTGTCTCGTACCAGT
>BJHC01000214.1 GCA_014191535.1 Cyanobium sp.
GGTCCCGCGTGAAACCATCCCTGGGCCTGGGGCCGAGCGATCAACAGCTGCGGGAGTGGATCGATGCGGCGGCCCAGGGTTGGCTCGCCATTGCACCCGACGACACCATTGCCAGCGCCAATCCGCGGGCCGAAAGCCTCCTGGGGGGAGATCCAGGGGCAGGCCTGAGCGGCCAACCTCTGGCCAGCCTCCAGCCCGGCGATGAGGTGCTGCATCTGATCGAGCTCACCCGCCAGAAGGGCATCAGCCAGCGGGGACGCTGGGGCGCGGGCTCCTCCCAGCTCGACCTGCGCGTGCTGCCGGGTCGCCAGGGTTGGGTGGGACTGGTGCTGCAGGACGCCAACCTGCTGGATACGCAGCTGCAGGCCCAGGAGCGCTGGGTGAGCGATGTGGCCCATGAGCTCAAAACCCCGCTCACCGCCTTGATGCTGGTGGGTGACAGCCTGGCCAGCGGCGCCCAGGGCCGCCAGGCGGTGCTGGTGGAGCGGCTGCAGCGGGAGTTGCTGCGGCTCCAGGTGTTGGTGGGCGACCTGCTCGACCTCACCCGGCTCGACAATGCCGCCCCCGGCGACGCCGGCAGCTTGGGAGCGGCCCTCGACCCGCGGGACGTGCTCGGCAGCGTCTGGGCCACCCTGGAGCCACTGGCCCAGGAGCGTGGCGTGGCGTTGGTGGTGACCCCCGGGCGCGACCAAGGCCGGCTGGCGCTGGTGGATGCCGGGCGCCTGCACCAGGCCCTGCTCAACCTGCTGGAGAACGCCCTGCACTACAGCCCCGATGGCGCCGCCATTGATGTGAGCCTGGAGCAACGGGATCGCTGGTGCCTCATCGAGGTGCGCGATCGGGGGCCTGGCCTCAGCGAGGCTGATCTGGAGCGCATGTTTCAGCGCTTCTACCGGGGTGATCCCGCCCGGGCCCGCAGCCGCCGCAGCGGCAGCGGCCTTGGGCTGGCGATCGTGAAACAGATCGCCCTGGCGGAAGGGGGGTTGGTTCGGGCCTCCAACCATCCCGAAGGAGGGGCGGTGCTGGAGCTGCTGCTCCCCCGCCCCTCCTGATCACTAGGGGCGGCGCTCAGGCGCCGATGCGGGCCACGGCCGCTTTGGCTCGCTTCAGGATGTCGCCGCGCAGGGGCACATAACCCAGATCATCAGCAAGGTTTTGACCGGGGCCCAGGAGGTAAAGCAGGGCCTTGCGAATGGGGCCCGCCTTGAGGCTGTTGTCCTCCTGGTAGGCCAGGATCCAGGTGAGGGTGGTGATCGGGTAGCTCTGCTCACCCGCGGGGTTGGGATCCTCACCGGCCAGTTGAGCGTTCAGGGTGATGTTGTTCAGAGCCGCCGAGCCGCTGGCGAGGGTGGGCAGCACAAACTTGCCGGCCTTGTTCTGCAGGGCAGCCGCTTTGATCGGCCCCTTCACGAAGGCCTTGCTCAGGTAACCAATCGAGCCTGGGGTGTTAATGATCAGGGCAGCCACCCCTTCATTGCCTTTGGCGCCGATGCCAACGGGCCAGTTGACGCTCTTGCCCTCGCCCACCTTCTGCTTCCACTCCGAGGAGAAGGCACTGAGGGAATTGGTGAAGGCGAAGGTGGTTCCGGAACCATCAGACCGGTGAGCCACGGTCAGCTTCCCCTTCCCGCACTTGAGCTGATCCCAGGTCTTGATCTTGCCCAGGAAGATGTCCACTGCCTGCTTCTGGGTGAGCTTGAGGGCCTTGCAATCGGCCTTGTTGAAGGCGATGGCGATGGTGCCGCCCACGGCCGGAAACTGCACCACACCCCGCTTCACCTTGGCGGCCTCTGAGGCCTTGATGGGCTCATCGGTGGCACCGAAATCCACGGTGCCGGCCACGTACTGACGCACACCCGCACCGGAGCCCACCGATTGGTAGTTCACGCGGATGCCCTTGGAGGCCGCTCCGGCAAACGCCCGTTGGTAGAAGGGGGCCGGGAAGGTGGCGCCGGCGCCGTTGATGGCAGTCTGCGCGAGGGCAGGCAAGCCAACGGCTGCGCCGGCAAGCAGGCAAAGGGGCAGCGCGGTCTTCACAGAGCCCATGGGGAAAGCGTGCGGTCCCCATACCTCTAAGTAATGGCCGGCTTAAGGGGCTTAAGGCCCGGTTAAGAGGGCCTTAAAGCAAAACGAGGCGATGACCATTCAGGCCTTGGGCAGGTGGCCCACCACCAGCTGGCGCTGGTCATCCAGGTGGAGCCAGCCCTCATCGCGCAGCATCCCCAGCACGCGGGTCACGGTGACGCGGGTGGTGCTCAGGGCGCTGGCGATGTCCTGATGGGTGAGGCGCAGGTTAAGGCGCAGACCCTGCTCGCAGGGCTGGCCGTATTCCTCCGCCAGCAACTCGAGAAAACCGCGCACGCGGTCTTCGATGCGGCGCAGGCCCAGGAGGGCGATCAGAGCCTCCGACTGGCGCATGCGGCTGGTCAAGGCCTTCACCAGGGTGATCGCCAGATGGGGTGACGACTCCACCTCATCCATGGGGAGGCAGAGCAGATCGCTGTCGCAGAGGGCGGTGGCCTCGTAGAGGTCGAGGTTGGTGAAGGGCTCGCCGAAGGGCTCGTTCGGCCCCGCCAGGGCCAACAGCAGGTCGTCCCCCTGCTCGGTGATGCAGCTGAGCTTCACCATGCCGCGGGCCACGAGCCAGATGTGGTTGCGCAGCAGCGGCACCTTGCTGCCGGCGCTGAGGTGCACCAGGTCGCGGCGCTGGAAGGTGTCCTCCAGGGCGCTGCGGAATCCCTGAGGGCGATTGGGGGTGAACACCATGGGCCGCTGTGCGGTGGGGTTCGCCGGACTGTATGGAGCATCACTGACCCCGCAACCAAGCCTGGGTAGACGCCCGGTTAAGGGTTGGTTAGCCCCCTCAGCATGCCAGCGGCAAGCGCTGCAGAGCCGCCCGACCAGCAGGGTCCATCAGCAGGTCGGCCTCACTGCGCCAGCGCAACCAAGCCTGGTCGCGGGCCTCCGCCAGGAGGCTGCACAGGCAAGGTGCCAGTCGGTCGGGGGATTCATGGAACTGCTGATGGAGGGCCTGGTCGAGCAGCTGCAGATCATTGAGATCTCCGAGGTGATGCTGCATGGCTCGGAAACGCTCCAGCCAGGGGGCGATGGGCTCCGGGCGAAGGGGCTCCAGGTTGGTGAGGCCATAGCGGCAGCGTTTCAGGCGCTTGCGCAACTGGTGCAGTTGCGACTGCCCCTCCGGGGCATAGGGCTCATCCACCTGCCAGCCGGGCTCAAGCATCAGATCGTTGAGAGCCGTCTGGCAAAACTTCCCTCACCAGCCGCACATGGCTTTGTCGCCCAGGGGGGTGAGCTGCGGC
>BJHC01000215.1 GCA_014191535.1 Cyanobium sp.
TGGGAGGGGTGGCGGCGCTGACGGGGGGAGGTGGCGGTGGCTGAAGTGGCGACCGCCAGCCGCATAATCGGCAGCGATGTGGCCGTCGCCACGCAGCAAGTAGCGGTAGGTCACCAACCCCTCCAGGCCCACGGGGCCGCGGGGCGGCAGGGTCTGGGTGCTGATGCCCACCTCGGCCCCAAAGCCGTAGCGGAAGCCGTCGGCGAAGCGGGTGGAGCAGTTGAGATACACACCGGCGCTGTCCACCCCCCGCAGGAACGTCTCCGCCGTGGCGGCGTTGGTGGTGCAGATGGCGTCGGTGTGGCGTGAGCCGTAGGTGCGGATGTGCTCCAGGGCCTGGGGCAGGTCGTCCACCACCCGCACCGCCAGCACCAGATCGGAATATTCGGTGCGCCAGTCGTCATCGGTGGCGGCCTGCTCCACCCCCAGGGCCCGGCTGGCGGCATCGCCCCGCAGGCTCACGCCAGCGGCGGCGAAGGCGGGCAGCGCCTGCTGCAGGAAAGGCTGGGCCGCCTCGCGGTGCAGCAGCAGCGTCTCGATGGCGTTGCAGGCGGCGGGGTACTGGGTTTTGGCATCCAGGGCCACCCGCACGGCCTGGGGAATGTCGACCTCCCGGTCGACGTACAGATGGCAGATGCCGTCGGCATGGCCGAGCACCGGGATGCGGGTGTTGTCCTGGATGAACCGCACCAGCTCATTGGAGCCGCGCGGAATGATCAGGTCCACCAGGCCATCGAGCTTCAGCAGCCCCAGGCTCTCCTCACGGGAGGTGAGCAGCTCCAGGGCCTCGGGCGCCACGGCGCTGCCGGCCAGCCCCTGACGCAGGGCCGAGAGGATGGCGGCGCAGCTGCGGCTGGCCTCACGGCCCCCCTTGAGCAGGGCGCCGTTGCCGGAGCGCACCGCCAGCGACGCGATCTGCATCACCGCATCGGGCCGCGCCTCGAAGATCACCCCCAGCACCCCCAGGGGCACACTCAACCGCTCCAGCACCAGGCCGTCATCCAGCTCCCGGTGCAGCTGCCGCACCCCCAGGGGATCGGGCAGCTGCGCCACCTGGCGCACCCCCTCGATGGCGGCGGCCAGCTTGGGGGCATCCAGCTTGAGGCGGGCCACCAGGGCCGGCGCCAGGCCATCGGCGGCGGCGGCCTCCAGGTCGGCCCGGTTGGCCGCCACGATGGCGTCCGCTTCGGCCTGGAGCGCCTCGGCCATGGCCAGCACCGCCGCCTGACGCTCCCCGTCGCTGAGCCGACCCAGCTCCATGGCCGCCCGGCGCACGGCGGCGGCCCGTTGCAGCAGCTCAGGCGAAGGATCGGGAACGCTCACAACCGGTGCAGGCACTGGCGGCATCATCCCAGCCGATCCAGCGCCAGCCGGGCGGCCCCCAGGCGACCGGCCCCATTGCCCAGGGCGGCGCGGCGCAGCTCCAGACCGGCGCGGCTCTCCGCCTGCACCCGCTGCTCCAGCTCCGCCTGGGCCGCCGGCAGGAAATGGGCGCTGGCGGCGCTGAGGCCCCCACCGATCAACACCAACTGGGGCGTGAGCACGTACACCAGCGAACTGAGCCCGATGCCCAGCCAGCGGCCGTAGGCCTGCCACACCGCCAGGGCTTCGGCGTCACCCGCATCGGCCCGGCGGCACAGCTCCCGGGGATCGAGCGGCGACAGCCGCCCCAGCCCGGCGATGCTGCAGAACTGCTCCAACGAGCCGCGGTTGCCGCTGTTGCAGGGCGGGCCCTCCGGATCCACGCAGATCAGCCCCGGCTCGGCGGCGGCGCCGCCATGGCCGGTGAACAGCTGCCCCCCCAGCAACACCCCGCCCCCCACGCCGGTGCCCAGGGTGAGCAGCAGCACGTCGTCATAGCCGCGGGCGGCACCGGTCCAGGCCTCCCCCACCACGGCACAGTTGCCGTCGTTGGCCAGGGTGACGCGGCGCTGCAGCTGCGGTTCCAGCCATTCCGCCAGGGGCACCTGCTCCCAGCCCGGCAGGTTGATGCACACCCGCGCCACCCGGCCGGCCGCATCCATGGGGCCCGGCAGCCCCACCCCCACCAGCGGCGCCAGCCGGTCGGGATCGAGCTGCTGCACCGCCTCCACGATCGTCATCACCACGCCGCCGGGCATGGCCGGCTGGGGGGTGGGCACCTGCAGCTCCGCCAGCAGCTCACCGCTGGGGCTGAAACGCCCCAACTTGATGGCGGTGCCGCCCAGATCAATGCCGATCAGCTGGCCCATGGGGTGCCCGCTCTGCCCTGCACCCTAAAAGCGCAGGAACATCTGGATCAGGCTCTGCCAGCGGCCCTCGGTGTCGATCGAGCCCTGCACCCCCACCCGGTCGCTGGCCTGATAGCGCAGATTGAACTGGGGCGGCAGGTCGCTGCGGTCCGGCGCCGCCAGCACGGAGAAGTTGAAGCGCTCGCTGAGGTCGAGGCCGATCTCAGCGCCGAGGGCCAGCTTCGAGGGCAGCTGGTTGGAGGTGCTGGAGCCCGGCGCCACATCCGGCACCACGAAGTAGGCCGGATAGAGGGCAAACGAGAGCCGATCGCCGAACAGCTCGCTGGCGCCCCCCACCACCGGGGTGAGCAGCGACTGGCCCAGCACCGTGGCCAGGGCGGCGCTGGCGTTGGCCCCCAGCAGACCCACCAGGGAGTTGCCCCCGATCAGCGCCAGCAGCCGCTCCTTCGGCAGCGGCGGCGTGCTGGTGAGGGTGATGTTCTCCATCAGCCGGTCCGCCGGCCCGGTGGCCTGCAGCTTCACTTTCACCAGCCGCAACTGCTCCAGGGAGCGGGTGGGGCCCTGGGTGGCGTTGTTCCAGTCGTAGATGGTGGAGGTGCTGAGGGTGGCGCCGGAGGGGGTCGCCCCCGCCGGGCTGTCCGCCACGCTGGTGCGCAGGGCGATGTCCACGTAGGGGATCAGCCCCAGGCTGGGGGTGAACACCGCCACGTTGGGGGCGTCGGGGTCGAGCCGGAAGGGGGTGATGAACAGCCCCAGCTGCCCCTTCAGCAGCCGCACCACACCGCTGATGCGGATGTCGGGATCCAGCGGCCCCCGCAGGGTGAGCACCCCGGCGGTGTTGAAGTTGAGCACGTTGGGCACGGCAATGCGCAGGTTGGGGCCGAGCCGCAGCCGCAGGCCGTTGAGCTGCACCGAGGAGAGCTTCGGCAGGTAACGGCGCAGGTCCTGGCTGGCGGCGCTCTCCAGCTGCTGCCCCATCACCAGCAGCGGCTGGCGGAAATCCCAGTCGGCCTCCGCCAGCTGCCGCAGGCTCACCGGCCGGGGGGAGGCGGCGGCGGTGGCCAGGCCCGTGGGGTTG
>BJHC01000216.1 GCA_014191535.1 Cyanobium sp.
GAACCCATCCACATGCATCGCCAGGGCGCCCCCGCCGCTGATGGCGGTGCGCAGGCGGCCGCCGATCAACTGCTGGCGCACCTTGGGCCACAGCAGCGCCGAGGCCAGGCGATGCAGGGGCCAGGTGAGCAGGGCCGCCGTGGCCGCCGTCAAGCGCCGCGGCAGGGGTTCGGGGCCGAGGGTGCGGTCGGCGGCGGTGCGTTGGCTTGCGCAGTGGAAGCGGCTCAGGGCCAGGGCGGAGCGCAGCAGCCGCTGGCGGCTGGCGGGCATGGCGGCGAGGGCATCCTCGAAGCCCCCCAGCAGCGCTTCCCACAGCCGCGGCACGCTGATCAGGTAGTGGGGACGCACCCGCTGCAGGTCAGGGCGCAGCTGCTTGAGGGTGGTGTAGGTCTGCGCGCAGCCGCAGGAAAGCAGGAAGTATTCGGCGCTGCGTTCATAGGCATGCCAGATGGGCAGCACACTCAGCACGCGGTCGCCGGGCCGTGGGGCCACGGCCACCCCCAGGTGCCGCAGCTGGTGCAGCAGGTTGGCGTGGCTGAGCGGCACCCCCTTGGGTTCGCCCGTGGTGCCGGAGGTGTAGAGCACCGTCGCCAGCCGCTGTTCACCGCCATCGGGCAGCGGCGGCACCGGGGCGGAGGCGCCGCGGGCCATCAGCTCCTCCCAGGTGACACAGGGCACCGCGGGCATCTCGGGCATCTCAGAGCCGAGCTCCCCCTGCAGCAGCACCACACAGCGCAGCTGCCCCAGCAGGGCACCATTGAGGTTGAGCTGCTGCAGCAGTTCCGCCGACTCCAGCACCAGGGCCACGGCACCGCTATCGGCAGCGATGTAGCGCAGCTCGTCGATGGGGGCACCGCTGCCCCGCACCGCATCGGCGGCCCCCAGACGCATCAACCCCTGGTCGGCCAGCAGCCAGCGGGGGCTGTTTTCGGAAAACAGCGCCACCACCTCACCACTGCGGATGCCGAGGGCGGCGAAACCTGCGGCCGCCTGCTCAATCCGCTGGTGCAACTGGCGAAAGCTCAGCTGCTCGGGAGGGTTGGCATGGGGGGCATCCAGGGCCAACGCATCGCCGTGCTGACGGGCCAACTCACCCCACAGCTGCTCCAAGCCGCCGAGGGCTGTCCAGTCGTGCCGCTCAGCCAGGGCCCGCTGGTCGCGGCGGGATCCCCGCCAGTGAACCTCAGCCTTGGACAGGGAGCGGGCCATGCGCAGCAGCCGGGGACACCATGGATGGCACCGGTCTTACCACCCCTGCAGGGCCTCTTGGGGCTCGGGGGGACGCAAGCGCAGGCCGAACCGCCGGCTGAACGCCTCCAGCAGCGGTGCCCGCAGGGCGGCACTGCTGAGCTCGGGCCGCCAATCCAGCAGACGGCCCACCGGCCGATCGCTGATGCCGCAGGGCACCACATGGCTAAACCCCTCGAGCGGCAGGTCGACGTTGAGGGCCAGGCCGTGCTGGCTGATCCAACGGCGCCCCCCCACTCCGATAGCCGCCAGCTTGCGGCCCTCCAGCCAGACGCCGGTGAGCCCCTCCACGCGCTCCCCCCGGAGCCCCAGCTCCGCCAGCAGGTCGATCACCACGCCCTCCAGCTGGCGCAAGTAGCCATGCAGATCCGCGCCGTGGCGCTGCAGGTTGAGCACCGGGTAGAGCACCAATTGCCCGGGGGCGTGGAAGGTGACCTCGCCGCCGCGGTCGATGCGAAACAGGGGGGCCGGCGGATCGGTGGGATCGAACCCCAGGAAACGTTCGTCGGCGCCGCGGCCCAGGGTGTAGCAGGGCTCGTGCTCCAGCAGCAGCACCCCATCGGGCCCCTCCGGGGCCGCCAGCAGCCGCCGCTGCAGCTGCTGCTGCCACCGCCACCCCAGCGGAAACGGCACGGGCCGCTCCGCTTGGAAACAGATTGCGTCGCCCATGGTGCAACTCACCCCCCGTTCCTAGCGTTTGGTGATCCCCACCGCCTTGGGAGCCACGGGATGAAGCTGTTGATCCACGGCCGCAATCTGGAGGTCACTCCGGCCATCCGCGACTACACAGAGGAGAAACTCACGCGCGCCATTGGCCATTTCGACGGCATCGTGAAGGAGGCGGATGTGCACCTGTCGGTGGCCCGCAACCCGCGGGTGCCGCAGCAGACCGCCGAGGTCACCGTGTTTGCCAACGGCACCGTGATCCGCGCCCAGGAACGCAGCGAAAACCTCTACGCCAGCATCGATCTGGTGGCCGGCAAGCTCACCCGCCAGCTGCGCCGCTACAAGGATCGCCACGGCGACCACCACCACAGCCCCGGGCACCACGCCAGCCATACCCCCAGCCTGGCGGAACTGGCCGGCGAGGAGGCCGTGCATGGCTCCCTCGTGGAGGGCAAAGAGGCCGCCCTCCCCAGCCGCGGCGTGCGGCGCAAGTATTTCGCCATGCCGGCGATGGAGCTGGATCAGGCCCTGCAGCAGCTGGAGCTGATCGACCACGACTTCTACCTGTTCCGCGACGCCAGCAGCGGCGAACTGCAGGTGGTGTACCGGCGCAACCACGGCGGCTACGGCGTGATTCAGGCCAAGGGCTGACGGCTTGCCGGCCAAAGTGGCCCCAACCCTCAGCGCCCCGCGCGCCCGCACCGTTTGCGCGACCTGCCCGATCTCGCACCGCTGATCGACCACGCCCTGCTGGATCCCCACCAGGGCCAGGAGGCGGTGCTGCGCTGCTGCGATGAGGCGCGCCATTTCGGCTTCGCCGGCGTGTGCCTGGCCTCCCGCTGGTTGCCGGTGGCCCGGGAGCGGCTGGGCCCCAGCGGCGGCCGCGGCCCGCGGCTGATCAGCGTGGTGGGGTTCCCCTTCGGTGCCGTTCCCGCGGCGGTGAAGCAGGCGGAGGCGGAATGGGCCGCCGCCGCTGGAGCCGAGGAGCTGGATGTGGTGCCCGACTTCGGCGCCCTGGCGGATGGCGACAGCGCCGCCTTCTGCAACGACCTGGCGCCGATCATGGAACTGGGGCTGCCGGTGAAGGTGATCCTGGAGATGAGCCGGCTGGAGCCCACCGCCCTGGAGTTGGCGGTGGAGGCCAGCATCGATGTGGGGGCCGCCATGCTCAAAACCGGCAGCGGCTTCGGGGCCGCCGCCACGGTGCAGCAGGTGCACCAGCTGCGGGACCTGGCCCGCGGGCGAGCCGCGGTGAAAGCCTCCGGCGGCATCGCCTCCCTCAGCCAAGCCCTTGATCTGGTGGAGGCCGGCGCCAGCCGGCTCGGCACCAGCCGGGGTGTGGCCCTGATGCCGGCCCTGCGCCTGCGCGACGCGGAGCA
>BJHC01000217.1 GCA_014191535.1 Cyanobium sp.
AGCCAGCGCAAGGGGATCCAAGTGGCCACCGCCAGCGGCCGCTTCCTGTCGCTGCTGGCCATCGGCCTCGGGGTGGTGCTGCTGCTGCGCGGCGGCAGTGCCGGTGGCCTGTGGCTGATGCTGCTGGGCTGGTTCGGCCTGGGGGCCGCCCGCAACCAGACTCAACTGCTCGCGCTGCAGGCGGTGCTGCGGGAGCTGAAGGTGCGCGATGCCGCCCAGCGCCGCTACCGGGTGCTGGAGGCCAACGCCAGCCTGCGGGAGCTGAGCCGGTTGCGGCTGCAGGACGGCCAGGGGCTCGCCGACTGGCTGCTGGTGACCGACCAGGGCCGCTGGCGGGGCACCATCAACGACGCCCCCCTGCAGACGCTGCCGGTGCAGCGCTGGGACAGCGAACGCATCGGCGACCACCTGCAGCCGTTGGATCAGTTGCCGAGCATCCGCGACGACGCGCCCCTGTGGCAGGCGGTGCTGCAACTCGATCAACCCGACACACCCCGCCTGTTGGTGCTCAGCCCCGCCGGCCTCCCCAGCGGCACCCTGGAACGGCCCGACCTGGCGGAACGGGTGCTGGAGCGGCTGCGGGTGCGCCTGCCGGCCCCCATCCTCGAGGCGGCCCGGCGCCAGGGGGTCTACCCCCTGGGCATGGGGCTGCCGGCGGTGGCCCGGGCGATCGAAGCCAGCGGCGAATAGGCCACAGCCGCACGCCCCCGCCGATCAGAGCGGCGCCATCGCTTCGATCTGCCGCCATTCCTCAGGGCTGAGGGGCTGCTGCACCAGCCCCCCCTCGCACAGGGCCTGCTCAGCGCTATCGCGCAAAGCCTGCTCCAGGGCGGGGCCATCCCAAGGCAGCGGTGCCAAGGCAGGGGGCGCACCGCCGAACACCAACTGCCAGAGGGGGGCCGGCGGCGTCAGCAACAGGCTGCCGTGCTGCAGCAGATGCGGCCCCCGCCAGAGCTGGGCACTGCCGATGCGCTTGCTGCCATCGCTGTGCACCAGGTCGGCGGCGGTGGCGGTGGCGAAACAGCTGCTGCGCTGCTGGGCCTCGCCGCAGGAGCTGCCGGCGGCACCGCCACCGAAGCCCAGGGGCAAGCCCGCCTGCGCCAAGGCGTCTTGCAACCAACGGCAGCAGGCGCGGTAGGCCTGCGTGCGGTTGGTGCTGGCGGGGCGGCAGGCCAGGGCGTAGGTGAGCTCACCGGCGTGCAGCACGGCACGGCCACCACTGGGGCGCCGCACCAGCTCCAGCAGCCCCTGCTCAGCCAGGGCCTGCCAATGGGGCTCCAGGCGCTGCTGATGGCGCCCCAGGGAGAGGGTGGGCCGGCTCCAGCGGTAGAGGCGCAGGCAGGGGGAGCCGCCCGCCTCCAGCTGGTCGAGCATCCAGCGGTCGATCGCCATCTGGGTGCCCCCGGCAGCGGTGATCGGTGGAATCCAGCGCCAGGGCACGGGGGAGCTCGGGGTGATGGGGGATGCTGGAGCCAATCGTGTCGGCGGCCGCGTGCCCTGGGATCTGCTGCCGCTGCTGCCGTTGGGCATCCTGGCGGGCCTGCTGTCGGGGCTGCTGGGCATCGGCGGTGGACTGATCTTTTCGCCGCTGCTGCTGTGGATTGGGCTCTCACCCCACCAGGCCCTGGCCACCAGCACCCTGGCGATCCTGCCCACCACCATGGGGGGCAGCTGGGCCCACCTGCGCAGCGGCCAGGTGCCGACGCCCGCCCTGGGCAGCATCTGCGGCGGCGCCATCGCCGGCTCACTGGTGTTCAGCCATGCCGGCAACGGACTGCAGGGCTGGCAGCTGCTGGCGCTGCAGGGCCTGATGTATGCGGTGATCACCGTGGTGATCCGGCCGCCCCAGGATCAGCCGGAGGCCCTGGCCGCACTGCCCCTGGCCGGCCTGGCCGCGGTGGGGCTGGTGGCGGGCTGGTCGAGCGGGCTGTTGGGGGTCGGCGGCGGGCTGGTGATGGTGCCGCTGATGGTGCAGGGGCTCAAGCTGCGGGTGTACCAGGCCATCCGGCTCAGCACCCTGGCGGTGTGCGCCTCCGCCGCCACCGCATCGCTGACCTTCTGGAGCGATGGACGCGCCGACCTGGGGATCGGATTGCTGCTGGGGGGCACGGCAGCGGTGGCCTCCCAGTGGGCGGCGGCGCGGCTGCAGCGGGTGAGCGAAAGCCAGCTGGTGTGGCTGCTGCGGGCACTGTGCGCGCTGCTGGCGGTGGATGCCCTGCGCCGGGCCGTGCAGCTGCTGCTGGGCTAGTCGAGCCCCTGCCAGAAGCTGCCATCCAGCTCGAAACCGAGCACCGCCGCCATCTGCTCGAGGTTGCCGCGGGCGTTGAGGCCATGGCCGCGGCACCAATGGTCCAGCAGGAACAGCCGATGGGTCATCCACAGCTCCAGGCTGTCGGGGGCGAAGCGAATCCCTTCGGTGCGGCTGAACTGATGCGGCAGCAGCATCGCCACATGGCGGGTGAGCTGGCCATTGCCACGATCCAGCAGCAGGGGCAGCCAGGGGCAGAGGGCGTCAGCCCGCAGGCTCCAGAGGCGCAGCTCCGGAATCTCAGAGAGCTCGCGGGGGTCATCGTCCGGTCGCGACCACTGGAACTCGAGGCTGAGTTGGCCGCTGCGGGCCAACAGCGCCTGCGGCTCCAGGCTGAACCATGGCTCCAGCGCAGCCAGGCTGCGGCTGCGCACCTGATCAAGGCCGATCAGCACATGGGCAGCGGGGGCGCTGGAACTCAAAGCCGGGGCCGGCAACAGCCGCAGACCGTAGCCAGGGGCGGCGGGATCCGGGTATCGAGCTGTGACAGGGCCGCCGCAGGGAGCTGCCAAGCCTGGTGGTGCGGGGGAGAATGCCACTGCTGTGTGTTTTGGATTCAGGCCATGACGTCGATCACCCAGGCTGAAGTGCTGATTGCCCTGGTGGTGGCCGCCCACGCCGGTGTGCTCGCCGTGCGTCTGGCCGCCAGCCTCTATCGCGCCTGATCCCTTGGCAGAGGGGTTGCGGCCTGCTACAAGCGGGTCGCACTCCTTCGCTCTGGCCTTGAGTCTCAGCCGTTCCGCCACCGCTGCCACCCGCCGCCCCAGCGGAGCTGGTCGGGCCGGCCGGAGCGCCGCTCGCACCAGAGACCGCAACGCCACGCAACACAACCCGGCTGTGCAGATCACCCCCCTGCACGCCGAGCTGCGACCCGAGCTGCGATCTGAGCCGCAACGCGAGGCTGCGCCGGCCCCGAACGGACTGCGACCCTACACCCCTGGCCAGGAGCTGATC
>BJHC01000218.1 GCA_014191535.1 Cyanobium sp.
GGCGGTGGGGGCCACGGGCGCATAAAGCAGCAGGCCGCCCCGCACCCGCACCACGGTCATGCGGATGGGCACGGCCACATAGAACACCCCCTGCAGCTGCTCAAAGCTCCACAGCTGCTCGGGGATCAGCTCCCGCACCAGGGTGCGGCGGCGGCCGTAGGGATAGAGGGGCAGCAGCGGCCACCAGGGCCAGAACTGATCCAGAGGCACGCCTAGGGGCTCGACTGGCGGTGGCCCCTCAGGATGCCGTAACGGGGGGCCAGCAGAAAGGCGAGCAAAAACAGGGCCGTCTGCACCAGCACGATGCAGCCGGCGGTGGAGCTGTCGGTCCAGTAGCTGATGTAGACGCCGATCAGGCTGGAAAGCACGCTGCTGGCGATGGCCAAGCCGGTCATGGTGTCGAAGCGGTCGGTGAGCAGGTAGGCCGTGGCCCCGGGGGTCACCAACATCGCCACCACCAGGATCACGCCCACGGTCTGCAGGCCGGCCACCGCCGCCAGCGACAGCACCGAGAGCAGCAGGTAGTGCAGCAGGCCCGTATTGATGCCGATCGAGCGGGCATGGGTGGGATCGAAGCAGAACAGCAGCAGGTCGCGGCGCAACAGCAACAGCACCGCCACCACCAGCGCCGAGATCAACAGGGTCTGTTGGATGTCCTGGTCGGAGATGCCGAGCACATTGCCGAACAGGATGTGGGTGAGGTCGATGTTGCTGCGTACCTTCGACACCAACACCAAACCGAGGGCGAAGAAGCCGGTGAACACCAGGCCGATGACTGTGTCCTCCTTGATGCGCGACTTCTGCTTCACGAAGCCAATGGCGGCCACCGACCCCACGCCGAACACGAAGGCCCCCAGCGAGAACGGCAGGCCGAGGGCATAGGCCAGCACCACACCGGGCATCACCGCATGGGAGACGGCATCCCCCATCAGCGCCCAGCCCTTGAGGGTCATGTAGCAGGAGAGCAGGCCGCAGACGCCCCCCACCAGGGCGCTCACCACCAGGGCGCGCACCATGAAGGCCTGGCTGAGGGGTTCCAGCAGCAGGTTCATGGCGAGGGCTCCTGCGGAGGGCCGGCGGCGCCGGTCAACAGGTCGGGCGGGAGGCCGCCGAAGGTGCGGGCCAGGTTGTCGGGGGTGAACACCTCGCTGGTGTCGCCGTAGGCCAGCACGGTTTTGTTGATCAGCACCACCAGGTCGCAGAAGTTACGCACATGGCTGAGGTCGTGGGTGGAGATCAGGATCGTGCGACCCTCACGGCGGAACTGCAGGAACAGCTCCGCCATCAGCCGTTCGGTGCGCACATCGACGCCGTTGAAGGGCTCATCGAGCAGCAGCACCGAGGCCCTCTGGGCGATAGCCCGGGCCAGGAAGGCACGCTTGCGCTGGCCGCCTGAGAGGGAGCCGATGGGGCGGTGGCGCAGATCCAGCAGATCCACCCGCTCCAGGGCATCCCGCACGGCGTGGCGATCGGAAGGCCGCGGGATGCGCAGCAGATTCATTGCGCCGTAGCGGCCCATCATCACCACATCCCAGACAGAAATTGGGAAGCTGCAGTCGATGCTTTCGTTCTGGGGCACGTAGGCCACCGCCTGCTGCCGCTGGGCGTCGGCCACGCTGAGGCCATTGATCCGGATGCTGCCGCGGGAGGGGCGCACAAAGCCGGTGAGGGCCTTGAACAGGGTCGATTTGCCAGCACCATTCATGCCCACGAGCCCACAGATGCATCCAGCCGGCAACTGCAGAGAGGCGTCGTAGAGCGCCACGGTGCCGTTGTAGTCGACGCAGATCTGGTCGGCCTGGATGCGCATCAGCGGGCCGGGGCCGGGGCAGGTACCGGGGCCGCCAGGCCGGCCACGATCAGGCCGATGTTGTGGCGCTGCAGCTTCAACACGGTGGGAGCGGGGCCGGAGCTGGCGGAGAGGGAATCCACGTAGAAGGTACCGCCGAAACGGGCGCCGGCGGCCCGGGCCACTTCGCGCTGCGCCTTGTCGCTCACTGTGCTTTCACAGAACACCGCCGGCACCCGGCGGCTGCGCACCTCCTGGATCAGGGCGGCCATACGGCGTGGGGTGACCTGGCTATCGGCGTTCACGGGCCACAGGTAGGCCTCCTGGAGGCCGTAGTCCCGCGCGAGGTAGGAGAAGGCGCCCTCGCAGGTCACCAGCAGCCTGCGACTGGGGGGCACCTGCGCCAGGGCGCTGCGCAGCTCCCGGTCGAGGGCCTGCAACTGGCGCTGGTAGGCCTGGCCGTTGCGCCGGTACAGGGGCGCCCCCGCTGGATCCAGGCGGGAAAAAGCGAGCACCAGCTGATCCACATAGCCCTGGGCGCGCTTCGGCGACATCCAGGCATGGGGGTTGGGTTTGCCGGCGGCGCGGTCGTCCTCGATCAACAGCGGTTGCATCCCCTGGCTGAGCACCACCGAGGGCACCGGCCCCGCCGCGGCGAGGTAGCGCTGGGCCCAGCGCTCCAGCCCCAGGCCGTTGAGCAGGATCAGATCGGCCCCCTGGGCCCGCTGCAAATCGCTGGGGGTGGGCTCATAACCATGGATCTCGGCCCCCTGGCGGGTGATCGAACGGATTTCGAGGCGGTCCCCGGCTACCTGGCGGGCGAGGTCGGCCAACACCGTGAAGCTGGTGAGCACCAGCGGCTTGTCACTGGGCCGGGCGGGCTCAGGAGCGTGCGGCCTGTGCAGCGAGGGAACAGGGCTGCAGGCCGCCAGCAGCAGAGTGAGGGGAACCAGGCCGCAGACGCGCCAGAGCGTTGCCGTTCCGAGCCTTGCCCGCCACAACCTTGATCTCAGGGCGGGCTCGATTCGCTGCGTTGACTGTAAAGCCGGTTCGCCAGCTGGGATGGCGCGCCCTCAGGCGGGGGGGAACCCCGCCTGCTGGGCAATCACCCAATTGGTGGCCGCCTTCTGGGTGTGCCAGGCCTGCAGCAACTGCTTGGCCAGGTTGCGCAGTTCGTCGGGATCGGCCGTGGCATCGATGGCGCGGCTGAAACGCTCAATCTCGAATTGCTGCCCAACGCTGAGTTCAATCGGTGCGGTCATGGCCCCTTGCGTGGCGTGGACGAAAGGTAACGAACCCCAAGGGGGGCCGCGTAACAAGTACTACCGAGCGCGAAAATCGTGGTCATCTCAGGATGACAAATCCGCCAAAGATAAGCAGCAGATATCAACAACATCAGCTTCAATCATCGCCAATGCCGTCATTAAGCCTGCAGGGATCAAGCCAGCCTGCAGCGCAGCT
>BJHC01000219.1 GCA_014191535.1 Cyanobium sp.
GCCGCCGGCCGGCGGGGGCGATAGAAGTCCTCCTCCTCGCGGGGGCCATAGCCCTCTTCGCGGGAGCGGATGCGGCGGCGCAGGGGCTGGGGTTCGTCGAAGCGATCCACGTCGTCGCCCCAATCGCGGCCGCCGCCCATGCGGGGCCGAGCGGGGGGCTCGTCGTCGTCGAAGTAGGAGGAGCGTCGCGCCTGTTCGGTGGTTACACCCCGCAGCCGGACGCTCTCATAGGCGAAGAACACCGTGGTGCCCGCCAGCAGGAACTGGCCGAACTGCAGGATCGGATCGAGGCGCCAGCCCTGGAAAAACAAAATGCCGCCGCAGAGCAGGCCCACGGCGGCAAAGAAGACGTCGTAATCCCGGGCGAGGGCCGGCTTGAAGCTGCGCATGAAGTAGAGCAGCGCGCCGCCGACGGCCAGCACGATCCCCACGATGCTGGCCCAGTTCAGGCTGGCGTTAACCACGGATCGAACGCCTTTTCAGGCCGGTGTTTCAGCCACTTTAGGCCGGCCGTCGATGGCTGATCAGAGCTTGCGGTCGACCCGGTCGTTCTGGCTGATCAGGATCACGGCAGCGGCCACGGGGATGACCACGATCACCGCGCCCCACACGAGGCTGCTCAGGAAGTTGGCGAGGGAGGGGGTCATGGCAATGACGAATCCGCTCGGGATCCTAGGCAGTGAAGGCGACTTCCTACGATCGGATCATCGCTGCTTAGAGCTTTGTGACGGGACCGGACCGCGCAGCCGCCCTGTCGCCGGAGGCACTGGAGCTGTTGCGGCAGCTGCTGCCGCCGTTGCATCTGCTGCTGGGGTTGGCCCTGGCGGCCTGGACCCTGCTGTTTCTGTTCCGCATCGTGCTCACCTGGTATCCGCAGGTGGATCTGCGCCAGGGGGTCTGGCGCCTGGTGGGGGCCCCCACCGAGCCCCTGCTGGCGCTCACCCGTCGTCTGGTGGCCCCGATCGGGGGTGTGGATGTCACACCGGTGATCTGGGTGGGGCTGGTGAGTTTGCTGCGGGAACTGCTGGTGGGCCAGCAGGGGCTGCTCAGCCAGGTGCTGCTGCGGTTGAGCGTGCTGCCGGCCTGAAGGGCTTCAGCTGGGGGGCAGCATCTCCTGTTCCACGAACTTCGTGTGCACGTCGCCCGCGATGAACTCGGGGCGATCCAGCAATTGCAGGTGGAAATCGATCGTGGTGGGAATGCCGGTGACGGCACATTCCGATAGGGCCCGGCGCAGGCGCTTGAGGGCGTGGTCGCGGTCGGTGCCCCAGACGATCAACTTGCCGATCAGCGAGTCGTAAAAGGGCGGAATTTCATAGCCCGTGTAGACGTGGCTGTCGAAGCGCACCCCGGGGCCGCCGGGGGGCAGCCAGCCGGTGATCTTGCCGGGGGCGGGGCGGAAGTTCTGCCGTGGATCCTCGGCATTGATGCGCACCTCAATGGCATGGCCGGTGAGCTTGATCTGCTCCTGGGTCACGGAGATGGGCTCGCCGCCGGCGATGCGCAGCTGCTCGGCGATCAGATCCACGCCGGTCACCATCTCGGTGACGGGATGCTCCACCTGGATGCGGGTGTTCATCTCCATGAAATAGAAGTTGCCGGTGCGATCCACCAGGAACTCCACGGTGCCGGCGCCCTCGTAGCCGATGGTGCGGGCCGCGGCCACGGCCGCATCCCCCATTTGCCGGCGTAGGTCGGCGTTGATGGCCACGCTGGGGGCCTCCTCCAGCAGTTTCTGGTGGCGCCGTTGGATGGAGCAGTCGCGCTCACCCACGTGCACCACGTTGCCGTGGCGATCGGCCAGCACCTGCACCTCCACGTGCCGGGGCCGGTCGATGAATTTCTCCATGTACAGGCCGGGGTTGCCGAAGGCTGCTTCCGCCTCCCCCTGGGCCGCCTTGAACAGGTTGTCCAGCTGATCGGCGCCGGGCACCAGGCGCATGCCGCGGCCGCCGCCGCCGGCGGTGGCCTTGATCATCACCGGGTAGCCCATGGCGTCCGCCAGGCGGCGGGCTTCCTCCACGCTCTCCAGCAACCCTTCACTGCCGGGGATGGTCGGCACCCCCACGCTCTGCATGGTGGCCTTGGCGGTCGACTTGTCGCCCATGGAGCGGATCGACTCCGGCGATGGCCCCACAAAGGTGATGCCGTGGGCGCCGCAGATTTCGGCGAACTTGTCGTTCTCCGCCAGAAACCCGTAGCCGGGGTGGATGGCGTCGGCGCCGCGGGAGGTGGCGGCCGCCAGGATGTTGGGGATGTTGAGGTAGCTCTTGCTGCTGGGGGCATCGCCGATGCACACGGCCTCATCGGCCAGTTGCACGTGCAGGGCGTTGCGATCCACCGTGCTGTACACAGCCACGGTGGGAATCCCCAGTTCGCGGCAGCTACGCAGGATGCGAAGGGCGATTTCGCCACGGTTGGCGATCAGCAGTTTGCCGATGGGCATCCAGTGGCGGTCCGGCGGGTCCGGCGGGGCAGGCCGGTGGGACTGTATCAGTG
This sequence comes from Cyanobium sp., assembly GCA_014191535.1. Taxonomy (GTDB): domain Bacteria; phylum Cyanobacteriota; class Cyanobacteriia; order PCC-6307; family Cyanobiaceae; genus Vulcanococcus. The sequence goes on from BJHC01000219.1 coordinate 2,500, forward strand.
CTCACCGGTGCCCCCCGCGGTCGGCCGCAACCGTGAGATCCGCTGGGGCGCTGGGGGGCTGACCGGTATAGTTCGCAGGCGGTGCTCAGGCTCCGTCCACGCGGATGTGGTGGAATTGGTAGACACGCACGTTTGAGGGGCGTGTGACTTCGGTCTTGCGAGTTCAAGTCTCGCCATCCGCATTTCCGGCTCTTCAGAGCGGTCCTTGCCCCGGGTGCCAGCGTGAACCCTGAGGACCGCAGCGAGAACCCCGCCAGTGGATCCGCCGCTGAGCAGGCCACCATTGTGTTGGTGTGCAATGGCCCCGGCGAGCTCGCCACCTGGGTGCGCCCGTTGGCGCAACGCCTCCACCGAGACCTGGCCCTGCGGCCCCTGCAGCCCGCGGCCCCCATCGGCCTGCAGCTGGTGCTCGTGCCCTGCCCCAATGCCACCGGCAGCGAGCATCAGGTGGCGGCGCGGATGCAGCTGTTTGAGCGGATCCTGCCGGCAGGCCGCTTCTGGTGGCTGCTGCTGCGGCCCCAGCGCCATGGCCCCTGGCCCCGCCGTGGCGTGGTGGTGTTCCTGGGCGGTGACCAGTTCTGGACCGTGCTGCTCTCAGCCCGGCTGGGGTACCGCCACCTCACCTATGCCGAGTGGGTGGCCCGCTGGCCCCGCTGGAACGACCGCATCGCCGCCATGGGGCCAACGGCGGCCGATCGCCTCGCCCCCCGTTGGCGCTCCCGTTGCCGGGTGGTGGGCGA
>BJHC01000220.1 GCA_014191535.1 Cyanobium sp.
GCGGCCCTGGCCCTGGGGCAGGCCCAGGCAGATTGGCAGCAGCTGCAGAAGGAACGGGAGCGCCAGGAGCAGCTGCTGGCCGACCTAGAGGCGGCCCAGCTGGAGGACCCCGATGAGCGGCAGCGGCTGCAGGCGGAGGAAAACCGCCTGGCCCATGGGGTGCGCTTGCAGCAGGGGGTGATGGCGCTGATCGGGCGGTTGGTGGAGGGGGCCGAGGAGGCGCCTTCGGCGCTCGATCACCTGGCGGCTTGCGAGGGGGAGCTGGCCTCCATGCAGCAGTTGGATCCGTCGCTGGCGCCCTTGTTGGAGCGCTGCAGCGATGGTCTCGCCCAGCTCCAGGACCTGGCCAGGGAGCTGGATCGTTATGGCGCCGCCCTGGAGAGTGATCCGGAGAGCCTGGGGCAACTGCAGGAGCGGATTGCCCAGCTCAAGGCCCTCGAGCGCCGCCATGGCAAGGATCTGGGGGAGTTGATCCACTGGCGGGATGCCCTGCGGGAGCAGTTGGCCCCCGGTGGTGCTGAGGCCAGCCTGCAGGCCCTTGAGGGGGCGGAACGCTCCAGCCGTGCCGCCCGCGACCGGGCCAATGGCGCCCTCACCCAGGCCCGGCAGGCGGCGGCGGCGGCCTTGCAAGAGCAGTTGTTGGCCCGGCTGCGGCCGATGGGGCTCACCCATGTGCGGTTTGCCGTGCAGCTCGAGCCCACCAGCCCCACGGAGGAGGGGGCCGATGCGGTGCAGTTTCTGTTCTCCGCCAACCCCGGACAGCCCCTGGCGCCCCTGGCGGAGGTGGCCTCCGGCGGCGAGATGTCGCGCTTTCTGCTGGCGCTGAAAACCTGCCTGGCGGCTGCGGATCCGCATGTGACCCTGCTGTTCGATGAGATCGATGCGGGCGTCAGTGGCCGCGTCAGCGGTGCCATGGCCGAGCTGCTGCAGGATCTGGCGACCCAGCGGCAGGTGTTCTGCGTGACCCACCAGCCCCTGGTGGCCGCCGCCGCCGATCACCATTTCCGCGTGGCCAAGGAGGTGCGGGACGGCCGCACCCACACGCGAGTGTCCCAACTGCGGGACACTCAGGCCCGCCAGGCGGAGCTGGCGGAACTGGCCGGCGGCGATTCCGGCGAGACCCGCAGCTACGCCGCCAGCCTGCTCAAGCGCGAGGCCAGCGCCGGTCAGGCCGCCTGACCCCTTCCCCCCGAGAACCCCCGTAGAATCCAGCGTTCTTGAGCCGTCTGGATGCCCCGCGCCCTCGCCCAGAGCGTGAATGAGAAAGCGGCGGAGCAGGCCCTCAATGCGCTGAACGGTGGCCGATCCCTGGAGGACGTGATCCGGGTGCGGGGCGCCCGCCAGCACAACCTCAAGAACGTCGACGTCACCATCCCGCGCAACAAGCTGGTGGTGTTCACCGGTGTGAGCGGCAGCGGCAAGAGCTCGCTGGCGTTCGACACGATCTTTGCCGAAGGGCAGCGCCGCTACGTCGAGAGCCTGTCGGCCTATGCGCGGCAGTTCCTCGGGCAGGTGGACAAGCCCGATGTGGATGCGATCGAGGGGCTCTCCCCCGCCATTTCCATCGATCAGAAGTCCACCAGCCACAACCCGCGCTCCACGGTGGGCACGGTCACCGAAATTCAGGACTACCTGCGCCTGCTGTTCGGCCGCGCTGGGGAGCCCCATTGCCCCGCCTGCGATCGCTCGATCCGGCCCCAGTCGATCGATGAGATGGTCGACCAGATCCTGCAGTTGCCGGAGGGCACCCGCTACCAGCTGCTGGCGCCGGTGGTGCGCGGCAAGAAGGGCACCCACGTGAAGCTGCTGAGCGGCCTGGTGGCGGAAGGCTTCGCCCGGGTGCGCATCAACGGGGAGGTGCGGGAGCTTGCCGACAACATCGAGCTCGACAAGAACCACGCCCACAACATCGAAGTGGTGGTGGATCGCCTGGTGGCCCGCGAGGGGGTGCAGGAGCGGCTCACCGATTCCCTGCGCACAGCTCTGAAGCGGGGTGAGGGGCTGGCCCTGGTGGAGGTGGTGCCCAAGGCCGACGAACCCCTGCCGGAGGGTGTGGAGAAGGAGCGGCTGTATTCGGAGAACTTCGCCTGCCCGGTGCATGGGGCGGTGATGGAGGAGCTCTCGCCGCGGCTGTTCTCGTTCAACAGCCCCTATGGCGCCTGCCCCGATTGCCACGGCATCGGCCATCTGCGCCAGTTCACCACCGAGCGGGTGATCCCGGATCCCTCACTGCCGGTGTATGCGGCGGTGGCCCCCTGGGCCGAGAAGGACAACGCCTACTACTTCTCGTTGTTGTATTCGGTGGGGGAGGCCTTCGGCTTCGAGATCAAGACCCCCTGGAACGAGCTCACCCCGGAACAGCACGACGTGCTGCTCAACGGCTCCAAGGAGCCGATTCCGATCCAGGCGGATAGTCGCTACCGCAAGGCCCAGACCTACCTGCGCCCGTTTGAAGGCATCCTGCCGATCCTCGAGCGCCAGCTGCGGGATGCCAGCGGCGAGTCGATGCGCCAGAAGCTGGAGAAGTATCTGGAGCTGGTGCCCTGTGCCAGCTGCCACGGCCTGCGGCTCAAACCCGAGGCCCTGGCGGTGCGGGTGGGCCCCTACCGGATCCACGAGCTCACCAGCAGCAGCGTGGGGGAGAGCCTGCGCCGCATTGAGGCGTTGATGGGGGTGGGGGCCAGCGAGGGGTCCGAGCCGTTGCTCAATCCCCGCCAGATTCAGATCGGTGATCTGGTGCTGCGGGAGATCCGCATGCGCCTGAAGTTCCTGCTGGATGTGGGCCTCGATTACCTGAGCCTGGATCGCCCGGCCATGACCCTCTCCGGCGGCGAAGCCCAGCGCATCCGCCTGGCCACCCAGATCGGTGCGGGCCTCACCGGTGTGCTCTACGTGCTCGATGAGCCGAGCATCGGCCTGCACCAGCGCGACAACGACCGCCTGCTCAACACCCTCACCAAGCTGCGGGATCTGGGCAACACCCTGATCGTGGTGGAGCACGACGAGGACACGATCCGTGCCGCCGACCACATCGTGGACATCGGCCCTGGAGCGGGTGTGCACGGCGGCCACATCGTGGCGGAGGGCAGCCTCGACACCCTGCTGTCCGCCAAGGACTCGCTCACCGGTGCCTACCTCAGCGGCCGCCGGGCGATCCCCACGCCGGCGGAGCGCCGCAGCAGCGGCTCCCGCAAG
>BJHC01000221.1 GCA_014191535.1 Cyanobium sp.
GGCGGCCGAGCGGGGGCAGCAGGTGGTGGCCACCCTGGTGGATGGGCAGCAGGCCCAGCCCTACTGGCAGCTGGACTGGACCCGCCCCACGGTCTTGTTGCTGGGCAATGAAGGGGCTGGGCTGGATCCCGAGCTGGCCGCGCTGGCCAGCCACCGGGTCACCATTCCCCACAGCAGCGCTGTGGAATCGCTGAATGTGGCGGTGGCGGCGGCGCCGCTGCTGCTGGAGCGCTGGCGACAGGAGAGAATGCCCGCCAATTGAGCAGGGCAACCGGTGAGCGACGGCAGCTTCGACTTCGATGTGATCGTCATCGGCGCTGGCTATGGCGGCTTTGACGCCGCCAAGCACGCCGCTGAGCACGGTCTGCGCACGGCGATCATCGAAAGCCGCGACATGGGCGGCACCTGCGTGAACCGCGGCTGCGTGCCCTCCAAGGCGCTGCTGGCCGCCAGCGGCCGGGTGCGGGAACTGGCGGATGCCGAGCACCTCAAGGGCTTCGGCATCCATGCGGCGCCGGTGCGCTTTGAGCGCCAGAAGATCGCCGACCACGCCAACCAGCTGGTGGCGACGATCCGCACCAACCTCACCAAGACCCTGGAGCGCGCTGGCGTCACGATCATTCGCGGCACCGGCCGCCTCGAGGGCAGCCAGCGGGTGGGTGTGCGTGAGATCAGCGGCGTTGATCGGGTGCTCAGCGGCCGCGAGGTGATCATCGCCACGGGTTCGGATCCGTTTGTGCCGCCGGGCATCGAAACCGATGGCCGCACCGTGTTCACCAGCGATGAGGCGGTGAGCCTGGAGTGGCTGCCCCGCTGGATGGCGATCATCGGTAGCGGCTACATCGGCCTGGAATTCGCCGATGTGTACACGGCCCTGGGCTGTGAAGTCACGATGATCGAAGCCCTGGATCGGGTGATGCCCACCTTCGATCCCGACATCGCCAAGATCGCCGCCCGCAACCTGATCGAGGGCCGCGACATCGACGCCCGCTCCGGCGTGCTGGCCCAATCGATCAAGCCCGGCGCTCCGGTGCAGATCGAGCTGGTGGACATGCAGACCCGCGAGCCCGTGGAAACCCTGGAGGTGGATGCGGTGCTGGTGGCCACCGGCCGCGTGCCCAGCAGCAAGGGGCTCAACCTGGAGGCCTGCGGTGTGGAGACCAACCGCGGCTTTATCCCCGTGGACGACCAGCTGCGGGTGCTGGTGAACGGCGAGCCCGTGCCCCACCTGTGGGCCGTGGGGGATGTCACCGGCAAGATGATGCTGGCCCACACCGCCGCCGCCCAGGGCACCGTGGCGGTGGACAACATCCTGGGTCACCCGCGCAGCATTGATTACCGCTCGATCCCGGCGGCCACCTTCACCCACCCCGAGATCAGTTCGGTGGGTCTCAGTGAGGCGGATGCCAAGGAGCTGGCGGCGAAGCAGGGCTTTGAGCTCGGCAGCGTGCGCAGCTACTTCAAGGCCAACTCCAAGGCCCTGGCGGAGCTGGAGAGCGATGGCCTGATGAAACTGCTGTTCAACAAGACCACCGGTGAGGTGCTCGGGGCCCACATCTATGGGCTGCATGCGGCGGATCTGATCCAGGAGATCGCCAACGCCGTGGCCCGCCGCCAGTGTGTGCAGCACCTGGCCAACGAGGTGCACACCCACCCCACCCTCAGCGAAGTGGTGGAGGTGGCCTACAAGCAAGCCGCCCTGGCGGTGGCCTGAGGCCCATGAGCATGGAGATCCGTCGCCGGCCCCCCAACCCCAAGGTGAAGGTGGCCTTTTTGGAGTACGCCATTCCCCACGAGGAGGCGGAGCCCCGCAACATTCTCGAGAAGATCGTCTGGGAGAAGGACCGCGAGGTGGCCGCGGCCCGCGACCGGGTGCCCCTGGATCAACTCAAGCGCCAGGTGGACGCACTGCCGGCCCCCCGTGATTTCGTGGCGGCGCTGCGGGCCGCCTGCCGCAAGCCGGCGGTGATCGCCGAGGTGAAGAAGGCCAGCCCCAGCAAGGGGGTGATCCGCGAAGACTTCGATCCCGAGCTGATCGCCAAGGGTTACGCGGCCGGTGGTGCCAGCTGCCTCTCGGTGCTCACCGACAAGCCGTTTTTCCAGGGGGGCTTTGACGTGCTGGTGCAGGTGCGCCAGGTGGTCGACCTGCCGCTGCTCTGCAAAGACTTCATCCTCAGCCCCTATCAGCTGTATCAGGCCCGGGCCGCCGGCGCCGATGCCGCCCTGCTGATTGCGGCGATCCTCACGGATGTGGACATGGCCTACCTGCTGAAGGTGGCCCGCAGCCTGGGGTTGGCGGTGTTGGTGGAGGTGCATGACGCCGCCGAGCTGGAGCGGGTGCTGGCCCTCGATGGCGTGCAGCTGATCGGCATCAACAACCGCAACCTCGCCAGCTTCGAGACCGACCTGGCCACCACCGAGCAGCTCACGGCCCAGTACGGCGACCAGATCCGCGCCAAGGGGGCGCTGCTGGTGAGCGAATCGGGGCTGTTCAGCCGCGACGACCTGGATCGCGTGCAGAGCGCCGGCGCCGATGCGGTGCTGGTGGGTGAATCGCTGATGCGCCAGCCGGATGTCACCGCCGCCCTGGAGGCGTTGATCGGCGGCTCATGAAAAAGCCCGGCACTGGGGCCGGGCTGAGCAAGAACGCTGGGGTGGCTGATCGAATTGATCAGACCTTGCGGGAGTAGTACTCCACCACCAGCAGTTCGTTGATTTCGAGGGCGACCCACTCGCGCTCGCACTTGCTGATCACCTTGGCCACCTGCTTGTTCTTGTCGAGCTCCAGGTGGGGAGGGATGTTGGCCAGACCGGGGAACTCCAGGTTGGCCTCAGCCAGTTTCTTGCTCTGCTTGCGCTCGCGGATGGCGACCACATCACCGGCTTTGCACTGGTAGCTGGGGATGTCCACGACGCGGCCGTTCACGGTCACGTGGCCATGGTTCACCAGCTGACGGGCACCGGGAACGGTGGGGCCGAAGCCGAGGCGGAAGCAAACGTTGTCGAGACGGTTCTCGAGCAGTTTCAGCAGGTTGGTACCCGTGGACCCTTCCTGGGCACGGGCCTTCTTCACGTAGCGAACCAGCTGACGTTCGGAAATGCCGTAGTTGAAGCGAAGCTTCTGCTTCTCTTCGAGGCGGATGGCGTATTCGGAGCGCTTGCGACGGGCTTGGCCGTGCTGACCGGGGGGAT
>BJHC01000222.1 GCA_014191535.1 Cyanobium sp.
CGGGCGGCTGCCCCAGCCAACCGCCCAGCCGCACCATCACCGGCCAGCCCAGGCGGCGCCCCACCCAGTACCCAAGGTTGTCGCCGAGCACGGCTCCGCCAGCCGCTGCGGCCATCACGCCCCAGAGGTTGAGCTGGCCGCTGCCGGCGGCGTAGCCCCCCAGCAGCGTGATCGTTTCGCCGGGCAGCGGCACGCCGGCGTTCTCGAGCAGCATCGCCGCAAAAATCACCGCGTAGCCCCAGCGGCCGAGCAGCGTCTGCAGATCGGCGAGTGAGAGGGGGCTGACATCCATGGCCAGCAATCTGCCAAACCCAACGCCAACGCGAGGCAAGATGCTGCCCAATGCCCCTGGGATTCGCCACCAGCCGTGCGCCCGTTCCGCCCATCGGCCCTGACCGCCGCCACCGCCCTTGGCGGGGCCATCGCCATCACCATCGTCCCGGCTGGCGCGGACGCGGCGCTGTACACCTACAGCCGCCTCGATCAGATCGGGCGCTGGGTGATTGAACGCAAGCTCAGCCAGAACGGCCCCATCCAGTGCCGCGCCTTCATCCCCTCGGGGGGCACCTGGTTTGAATCCAATGTGCGCCTGAACAAGCAGGGGGAGGTGGTGGTGCCGGTGGAGCGCAGCTACAGCGCTGACCCACAGGAACTGGCCCAGGTGAAGGACGCCCTGCGCCGCTGCGAGGCGGACATGATCTACGTGCCTTGATCAGCCGAACCTGATCAGCCAAACCTGATCAGCCGAACCTGATCAGCCAAACCTGATCAGCCGAAGGCGTTCTTGAGCACGGCGGCCAGATTCATATGACCATGCAGGTAGAGGCCCACCGCCAGGGGCAGCACCGCCGCCACCAGCAGCGAAAACAGGATCGACAGCGGCACATGGTTGTTCATCCCCCCATCATCGGCCTCGCAACACGGCTGGCGTCTGGATTGGCCTCTGGCCTGCTGGTGGCAGGCGCACCGGCAGCCCTGGCCGCACCGGTGCTGCGGGTGGGGGTGCTCGACCAGTCGCCCCCCTGCGCCGAACGGGTGCGCACCGGCGTCTGGCAGGGCAAAGCGGTGGACCTGTGGCGGCGGGTGGCGGAACAACAACGCCTGCCCTATGTGCTTCAGGGCTATGCCACCCCCCAGGCCCTGCTGGAGGCCAGCCGATCCAACCAGGTGGATGTGGGGGTGGGCTGCCTCACCATCAGCCCCGAGCGGCTGGGGCAATTCCGCTTCAGCCTGCCCTTCCAGGAGGAGGGCCTGGCGGTGCTGGTGGCGGCGGATCGCTTCGGGGCCGGTCGCAACCTGCTGAAAGCGGTGCTCAACCCCCAGCTGCTGCAGGTGCTGGCGGGGTATTTGGTGGCCATCACGCTGCTGAGCCTGGTGGTGTGGCGGGATGAGCACCACAACCATCCCCACGGGAGCCGCCGGGAGCGACTGCGCAGCTATGCCCTGATCTTCCAGGTGCTGGCCACGGGCCCCGGCACCAACGTGATCGTGAACCGCACCCGCGGCCACCTCCTGGTGATCGTGAGCTGGGTGGTGCGAATCATTGGGGCGTCGCTGATCCTCAGCACGATCACCGTGGATGCCCTCAAGCAGCCGCTCTCCAGTCGCTATCGGCTGAGCTCGATCGCCGACCTCGAGGGGCTGCGGGTGGGGGTGCGACCCGGCAGCGTCAGTGCCAAGTTGCTGCAACAGCCTCCGCTGAATGGCCGGGTCGAGGTGGTGGAGCTGCAGTCGTTGCAGCAGGCGCCTGGCCTCCTGCTGCAGGATCAGGCCGATGTGGTGCTGGCCGATGAAGATCAGCTGCAGCATCTGCTGGACACCCTGCCCACGGCGCAGCGGCGGCGGTTGCGCCTCAGCCTGCAGGGCACCAGTCGCCAGTCGCAGGCCCTGGCCCTCTCACCCCAGCTAGGGCCCGCCCTGGCGGCCCAAATCGACCTGGCCATCAGCGAAGCCAAACGCGATGGCCAGATCCCGGGCTCGCCCGTGGAGTGAACGCAAGGGCGGTGAACCGCACTGATCCCGTAGCCAAGGCCACACCCAGGCGGCTTCACGAGCCGTTACAGTCTGCTCAACGTTTCGTTACGTTCCATGGCTGACTCCTCTTCCCGCTTCGGTTTCGTGTCCTTCGCTGAAACCTGGAATGGCCGCCTGGCCATGCTGGGCTTCGTGATCGGCCTCTCCACCGAGCTGCTCACCGGTCAAGGCATCCTCTCCCAGATCGGCCTGGGCTGATGGGTGACAACGCCTCCGGCACCTGGTTCACCAGCCGCGCCACCGAACAGATCCACCGCGAACAACTTGAGCGGGTGGAGCGCTTCAACGGCCGGGCCGCCATGCTTGGCCTGGTAATCGGGATCATCACCGAAGGCCTCACCGGCGCCGGCATCGCCCACCAAATCGGCCTCGGCCCCTTGGTGGATGGCTACGCCGCCTGCCACACCCAGTTCCTGCCGTTCTGCTTCTAGCCATCTCGGCTGCGGGTGTTCCTGAGTTCCCAAAGCAAAGCTTGAAGGTTGTTAACCCCGTGGGCGTCAAAACCTGCGGGGTTTTTTATGGCCTGCGCCCTCAGGTTGTTGATGCCAACACCTGGGAGAAGACGATCAGGCGGCCAGCGCCAGCCAGGGCGGACAGGATGACGGCCAGATCCTTCGGGGCCACGGCCGAAGCGAACACCAGGGTGTCCACGGAAGTTCAAGACGGTTGCCCATTGCACTGGTCTCGGCACCGATGAGCACCGCTGGGCAGCCCTGCCGGAGATGCAGCGTGCCTGGCGCCAGGCTTGTAACAGTCGCCCCGAGATGCTTGCCCTGCAGCTGACAGACCCGCCTGGCGCAGTAAAGACTGAGCCGATGAGCCCGTATCTGTCGAGCCGATGAGCCAGCCCCTTGAGAGCGACGCAACGGCCAGCAGCCCCGCCGAGCGGCTGAAGATCCTGGTGGCGGACGACGAGGCCAACATCCGCCGGGTGCTGGAAACCCGCCTGACCATGCAGGGGCATGAGGTGAAGGTGGCGGGAAATGGCAACGAGGCCCTAGAGCTCTTCCGTGGCTTTGAGCCCGATGTGGTGGTGCTCGACGTGATGATGCCCGAGCTCGACGGCTTTGCCGTGGTGGAGCGGATCCGGGCCCAATCGGAAGTGCCGATCATCATGCTCACCGCCCTCGGGGATGTGGCAGACCGCATCACCGGA
>BJHC01000223.1 GCA_014191535.1 Cyanobium sp.
CTGGTTCAAAATTAAACGAGGAGATGCCCCGGGCGCTTTATGCGTTTTCTGCATACTGCTCCCGGCTTCTGGGGCGGCATTCGGCGTCAGAGATCACCATTGAGCATGGCTTCGCAGTAGCGCCGGCGCACCACGGTGATGATTGGCATTCCAAGCTCCATGAACTTGCTGCATTGCACAGAATCCATCGATAGTGAGGTGTAATAACCCTGTCGCAAGATTTCCTGCGTGGATTGCAAACGAATCCTGCGCTTAAAGCCGATCAGCCGATCGTCGTTGTCGTAGAGCACCTCATCCACCCCAATGTCGGGATGGTCCGGAGTGCTGGGCAGGCTGCAGGCGGCCACCGCATACCAGCGGCCATGGGGCGTGACAGCGACAACCTCTTGTTTCTTGCACTCCTGGGCGACATACCGGAAGTCCCGTTCCTTGAACGGGTTGTTGTTCCTCGTCCAGCCTGCTGAGGCCGATGGTTGTTCCGGTGGGTTGGAGGCATGGACGGGTCCGATCCAGCTGCCTAGCCCCGACAGGCCCATCACGAGCAGCACACGCAGCAGTGGCATGCGGCGGGGATGTGCGTGCATCAAGTTCCGGTATCGGAATTGGCGACAGTGTGCCGCCCGCGATGTGGATCCGCCCACATAGGGCCCTCCAGAGCCCCGCACTGTGACTTGGACGACAGCTCCGTTGCTGTGGCTTGCGTACAACCACCGCAACCACGGAGTTGCCATGACCTCCGAACAGGCCGCTCAACTCATCGACGACACCCTCGATCTGGTGCACCAGCGTCTGCTCGACCTGGAGAGCAACCAGCAGTCCGCCGCCCACCAGGCCCTGGCGGAGGAGTTCCGCGAATGGCGCCACCCCTCCGGTGGCCACATCGATCTGATGGTCTGCCCAGGCTTCCCCCAGCCCTGAGCGCACCTGCGCGGGAGACTGGAGTTCATGTCACCCAGTCCGGCCCCGCCGGAACGGTCTGTGCCGGCCCCGTTTCCGCAGGACGACACCATCGCCGCCGTGGCCACCGCCATTGCCCCCGGTGAGGGCAGTGTGGCCATCGTGCGGTTGTCCGGCCCCGATGCGGAGCCCATCGCCAGCCGGCTGTTCGTGGCCCCCGGCCAACAGAGCTGGGACAGCCATCGGGTGCTGTACGGCCACGTTTGTGACCCCGCCAGTGGCGAGCGGGTGGATGAGGCCCTGCTGCTGTTGATGCGGGCCCCCCGCAGCTTCACCCGCGAAACCGTGGTGGAGTTCCACTGCCATGGCGGCCTGATCTGCGTGCAGCGGGTGCTGGAGCTGGTGCTGGCCGCTGGCGCCCGCCGGGCCCTCCCCGGGGAGTTCAGCCAGCGGGCCTTCCTCAACGGCCGCCTGGATCTCACCCGCGCTGAGGCGGTGAGTGAGTTGGTCACGGCCCGCAGCCGCCGCGCGGCCCAGCTGGCCATGGCCGGCCTCGATGGCGGCCTGCAGCAGCGCATCGCCGCCCTGCGGGAGCGGTTGTTGGATCAGCTGGCGGAGCTGGAGGCGCGGGTGGATTTCGAGGACGACCTGCCCCCCTTGGATGGCCCCGCCGTGGCCACGGCTCTGGCGGCGGTGCAGGCGGAGCTGCACCAGCTGTTGGCTGACGGCGAGCGCGGTCAGCTGCTGCGCGATGGCCTCCAGGTGGCGATCGTCGGTCGCCCCAATGTGGGCAAGAGCAGCCTGCTCAACCGGCTCAGCCGCAGCGAACGGGCGATCGTGACCGATCTGCCCGGCACCACCCGCGATCTGGTGGAGAGCGAGCTGGTGCTGCAGGGGGTGCCCCTCACCCTGCTGGACACCGCCGGCATCCGCGTCACCGACGACCGCGTGGAACAGCTGGGCATCGCGCGCAGCCGTGCGGCCCTGCAGGCCGCCGATGCGGTGCTGCTGCTGTTCGACATCACGGCGGGCTGGCGGCCGGAGGACCAACAGCTGCGGGAGCTGGTGCCGGAGTCGGTGCCGTTGCTGGTGGTGGGTAATAAGGCCGACCAGCTGGCCCCAGGGGCGGCACCGGCCCCCCAGGCGGAGGTGTGCATCAGCGCCCTCAGTGGCCATGGCCAGGAGCAGCTGGAGCAGCTGTTGCTGCGGCGCTGCGGCCACGGTGATGTGCAGGGCCTGCAGGTGGCGTTGAACCGCCGTCAACAGGATCTGGCGGCGGCGGCGGCCCGCAGCCTGCAGGGGAGCCTGGAGGCGGCCCAGCAGCAGCTGCCCTGGGATTTCTGGACCATCGACCTGCGGGCCGCCGTGCGCAGCCTCGGGGAGATCACCGGCGAGGAGGTGAGCGAGGCGGTGTTGGATCGCGTCTTCTCTCGGTTCTGCATCGGCAAATAGCCGCTGCAGACTGGCCCGATGGCAGAGCTGCAGATCACCCCCCAGTTGCGCGACCAGCTGCAGGCCTGGCTGCAGGAGGACATCGGCCGCGGCGACCTGAGCGCACCGGCCTTGGGCGATCGGCGCGGCCGTGCCCATTGGCTGGCCAAGGCGGCGGGGGTGTTCTGCGGTGGAGTGCTGCTGGAGCCCCTGCTGCACCAGCTCGACCCCAGCGCCCGGGTGACCCTGCTGGTGGGCGAGGGGCAACCGGTGGAGTCCGGACAGCGCCTGCTGGAGCTGGAGGGCACCGCCAGCGCCCTGGTGGCGGTGGAGCGCACCGCCCTCAACCTGGCCATGCGCCTCTCCGGGGTGGCCACTGCCACGGCGGCGCTGGTGCAGCAGCTGGAGGGCACCGCGGTGCGGCTGGCGGACACCCGCAAGACCACCCCAGGGCTGCGCCAGCTGGAGAAGTACGCCGTGCGCTGCGGCGGCGGCGTTAATCACCGCCTGGGCCTCGACGACGCGGCCATGCTCAAGGAAAACCACCTGGCCTGGAGTGGCGGTGTGGCCGCTGCCGTCCAGGCGGTGCGGGCCCAGGCCCCCTGGCCGGCCCGGGTGATCGTGGAGGCGGAAACCGCCGCGGAGGCCCTGGCGGCGGTGGCCGCCGGCGCCGATGGGGTGCTGTTGGATGAGTTCAGTCCCGCTGCCCTGGGGGAGCTGGTGCCCCAGCTGCGGGCTGCCGCCCGCGCCGCAGGCGCCGCGGTGGTGCTGGAGGCCTCGGGCGTGCAACCGGAGCAGCTGCGGGCTTACGCCGCCACCGGCATTGATCTGATCTCCACCAGTGCCCCGATCACCC
>BJHC01000224.1 GCA_014191535.1 Cyanobium sp.
CCGGCGAACACCGCCTCTTCCACGGCTGCCCGGGCTGGGGCCGCGGCCAGCGCCAAGCTGCACAGCACCAGGGCCAAGGCCAGCAGGCGCTGCAGGGGGCGGGTCATGGGGATGATGGGGCAGGCACCGCATCCAGGATGGCGGCGGCGGCGCGGCGGGTGACGCCCGGATCCCCCAGGGCCTGCCGCAGGCGCCGGTAGCCCTCGGCCATCTGCTGGCGGGCCGGCTCCGATTGCAACAGCGGCAGCGCCTCCGCCACCACCGCCTCTGCGGTGAGCTGGCGTTGCACCAGCTCGGGCAACAGCCGCTCCCCCAGCACCAGGTTCACCGGCGAGATGTAATCCAAATCGAAGTGCAGCAGGTGCTCCGCCACCCAGGCGGTGGGGCGGCTGACGCGGTAGCCCACCACCTGCGGAACCCCCCGCAGGGCCAGCTCCAGATTCACGGTGCCGGATTTGGTCAGGGCCAGGTCGGCGGCGGCATAGAGCTGGGGCCGCAGGCGATCGGCTTCGGCGGCGGGCACCACCTGGGCCTCCACCCCCTCAGCCCGCAGCAACTCCGCCAACAGGGGCTCAAAGGCCGCCTGGCCCGCCGGCACCACCACCCGCAGGCCAGGCAGCTGGCGCTGCAGCTGGGCGGCCGCCTTCGCCAGCGGGGGCAGCAGATAGCGCAGCTCCTGACGGCGGGAGGCGGGTAGCAGCAGCAGCAGCCGCTCGTGATCCCCCAGCCCCAGCTGGGCCCGGGCCTGCTGGCGATCGGGCAGCTCGGTGAGGGTATCCAGCAAGGGATGCCCAACCCAGGTGACCTCCGCTCCACGGGCCGCGTAGAAGCGGGCCTCCTCGGGGAAGATCGCCAGGATGCGATCGGTGAACCCGATCAGGCGGGTGGACTCCCCCTCCCCGATGCGGAAGGCCCACTCCTGGGGGGCGATGTAATACAGGATCGGGGTGCCGGGCAGGCGCCGTTTCACCTTCAACCCGAGGTTGATGTTGGCGCCCATGTAATCGATCAGCACCACCGCATCGGGGGGGGTGCGACGCAGCCAACGGGAGACGCGCCGCTGCACCCGCAGGGTGGGCAGCACCAAGGGCAAAGCTTCCCAGAGGCCGATGGCGCCCATCGGCGTGGTGTTGGCCAGCAGGGTGGCGCCGGCGGTGCGCATGCGCTCCCCACCCAGGGCCACCACCTCCAGGGGGATGCCCCGCTCGGCCGCTTCCGCATGCAGGGCTTCCACCAGCAGCCCCCCCTGCAGGTCACCGGACACCTCGCCGGTGCTGATCAGCAGCCGCACCATCAGCGCCCGGCGGGCAGCGGCCCACGGCGGCCCGGGGCGATGGAGGCCTCCAGGAAGCTCACCAGGGTTTCTGCAGGGGGATAGAGGGTTTGCTGGCGCACGCGCTGGAGGGCATCCGCCAGCACGGCATCGCTGCGGTAGAGCTCCGCCCACACCTGCTGGAGCTGCTTGGCCTGGGCGCCACCATCGAGGTCCGAGAGGCCGCTGCGCTTGATGCCGATGCGGTTGAGGCCGCGCAGGCGGCCGGGGTGGCCTTCCACGATCGCGAAGGGGGGCACATCACGGTCGATGCGGCTCATGCCCCCCACCATCGCCATGGTGCCGATGTGCACAAACTGGTGGATGCCCAGCACCCCACCGACGACGGCCCGATCCCCAATCACCACATGGCCCGCCACCGCCACGCCGTTGGCGATCACGATGCGGTCACCCAGCAGGCAGTTGTGGCCCAGGTGGCTGTAGGCCATCAACAAATTGCCATCCCCCAGGCGGGTCTGCTCCCCCTCATGGGTGGCGCGGTTGATGGTCACGCATTCACGGATGGCGTTGTCATCGCCGAGCACCACTTCGGTGGGGGCACCGCTGTACTTGAGATCCTGCGGTTCGGCGCCAATGCAGGCCCCGGGGAAGATGCGGTTGCCGCGGCCCAGGGTGACGCGGCCATCCAGCACCACATGGGGGCCGATGCGGCTCCCGGCGCCGATGGTCACCTCCGGACCGATCACCGCATAGGGACCGATCTCCACCCCCAGATCGATCTGGGCTTTGGGGTCCACCACCGCCGTGGGGTGGATCCGGGTGTCAGTGGCGGAACTGCTGCTCATGGCCCCGTTCAATCCACCAGGGAGAACATCAGCTCACCGGCGCACACCAGCTCGCCATCCACCTTGGCTTCGGCCTTCACCTTGCCGAAGCGCTTGCGCTTGAGGCTCAACAGTTCACAGCTGATCACCAACTGATCCCCGGGCACCACCGGCCGACGGAAGCGCACCCCATCGATGCCGGCACACACAAACCACCCCTTGGGCAGATCCGGCATTTGGGTGACGATCAGCCCCCCCACCTGCGCCATGGCTTCCACGATCAGCACCCCGGGCATCAGGGGACGCCCGGGGAAATGCCCCTGGAACTGGGGTTCGTTGAAGGTGACGTTCTTGATCGCCACCGCCCGCTTGCCGGGATCGTGCTCGATCACGCGGTCCACCAGGGCAAAGGGATAGCGGTGGGGCAGCAAGCCCTGGATCTGCTCGCTGGTGAGCACAGGCCCGGATGGCGTGGAGGGGTCGGTCAAGGAAGTCAGGAAGCGGTGGCCGGAGAGGGGGCCGGGGCCGAGGCCAGCGACCGGGCCAGGGCGGTGTGCAATCCGTGGGAGCCGCGGAACGCAAACACCTGGGCCTGGGGCAATCCCGCCAACGCGAGATCCCCCAACAGGTCAAGGAGCTTATGGCGCACCGGCTCGTCCGCAAAGCGCAGGGGCGGATTCAACCAGGTGTCGCCATCGCACACCAGGGCGTTATCCAGGGCACCCCCCTTGATTAAACCGGCGGCCAGAAGCTGATCCACCTGGTCCTTGAACCCGAAGGTGCGGGCCGGGGCGATCTGCTCCACAAAGGCCTGGGGGGTGAGCTCCAGGCTGAACAACTGGCGGCCGATGGCCGGCTGGGCAAACTCAATGGCCGCCCCCAGGCGCAGACGATCACTGGGCAGGGCCGTCACAAAACTCTGGCCCTGCTGCAGGGTGATCGGGGCCTCCAGCGGCACCATGGCGGGCCGTGGCCCCAGGCGCTGCAACCCCACCTCCGCGATGGCCTCCACCCAGGGCTGGGCGGACCCATCCAGCAGGGGAATTTCCTCACCCTCCACCAGCAGGGTGGCGGCGGTGA
>BJHC01000225.1 GCA_014191535.1 Cyanobium sp.
AAAGGCCCCATCCGCCAGGGGAAAGCAGGGGTAGCGGCGCACCTGATCGAGGCTGATGGGGGCCCCAAGATCCAGCAAGGGATGCCCTTCATCCACCACCAGACGGATGGGGTAGCGGGTGAGGTGCAGACAAACCAGCTCCGGATCGTCCGCATCCGGAAGGTCGGGGAAAATCCCGATCCAGGCGTCGATCACCCCGTCCCGGAGGTGACGCAGGGGGGTGTGCACCTCCAGGAAATCGAAATTGCCCTGAATCCAGTCGGTGGAGAGGCCGGGGCAGAACAGGGGCCCGGAATACGACTGGGCCTCGAGGCGCAGGGGGTGACCGTTTTGCCAGCGGTAGAGCTGATGCACCCGCCGCTCCCGGTTCAGCAGCTCCGCATCACCATCAACCAACCATTCGCCCTGGGATTTCACTAACTCCAGGCCAAACACTTGGGCCACCTGGTTGACACGCCGGCTCACCGAGGGCTGGCTGGTGGCCAGGCGTTCAGCGGCAGCCTGGCCGGTGCGAAGCCAGATCAACAGATCCAAGCAAGCGAGCGCTTGAACCGAAACAACCACCAGACCACCGGCTCGCTCGGTATTTATACTCCCACGGAAAAATATAAAAACCAGTTCTATTCAAAACCTGCATACCCAAAGCAGGCCGGCGTGTTCTGAGCCCCTGGGTTGATCCGTTGACTCAAGCCAGAACGCGGATCTCGGCGTGCGCTTGGGCCAACTGGGCAAGGTTGGCGCGCAACACCCCCAGCAGGTCCGCCAGGGCCGGATGGGCCAAGAAGTCGCGATGCACCACCAACGCCTCACCGGAGTCGATCGGCAGCCGCAGCGGCAGCCTGCACAGGGCCCCGCCACTCACCGCCATGCTCAACGGCGTGCCGTAGCCCACCACCAGCTCCTGCTCGGCTCGGCCTTCCCACTTGTCGCGCCGGTAGCGCGTCATCCGGCTGCCGTCATTCCAGAGGCCCAGCTGCCGCAGGGCGCGCTCAACCTGGGGGTAACTGCCCTCTGGCAGGGCCAGGGTTGGGTATTGCGCGATGTCATCCACCGTGAGTTGTTCCACATCCAGCAAGGGATGTCCGGGGGCACAGGTATAAAAAATCGGCATCGCACTCAGGGGGATTGCCGCTAAATCAGGCTGATCGGCGGTGGGCACGTCAGGCAACCCAGCCAGCCAGGCATCCACCACCCGGTCTTGAATCAGCTGGAAATTACGCGTCACACCCACGATGTTGGAGCGGCCCAGGATCCAAGTGGGCGGCAACCCCGCACACACCGTTTGTGCGCTCCAGTAGGTGGCCTCAAGGCGGAGGGGGCGATGCCCCAGCCACCGCGCCCATTGGTGAACCTCGCGTTCCAAGCGCAGAAACGTCTGGTCGCCGATCAGGTCCCACTCCCCGTTGGCGCGCTCCATGGAGAGGTCAAAGATCTTGAGCGCCTTGGAGCAGGCGCGACTCACCGTGGGCTGACTGATCCCGAATCTCTGGCTCACCTCCTGCCCGGTGCCGAGCCACTGAATGCCATCGAGGGCCTCCAGCACATCCAGCTCAACCAAGCCCAACCCGCAGCTAGCGGCAGATTACGGAGCGACCCCTACGGGCAAGGCACCAAACAGAAGCGCTCCACCGCGCGAATCGCCAGCCCCTTGGATTGCACAAAGATCTGCAGGCGCTCGGCAGCCGCCTCCGGGCTGGTCACCGCCACCGCCTGTGAGCGATCACAGCTAAACGCACCCTGTTCGGTGAGCCAGCGCGTGCGGCAGCGGTAGGGATGCCGCGGCCGAAAGGCCACAAGCCAGCTGGAGGAAGACACGCCCGCGCAAGCCGTATTTCGCGCACTCTATGCATTTCTCGAATAAGGCGCCCCATGTGGGGGCGCCTTAGCACCGGTCGCGGAGGTCGCCTTGGCCGAGGGGGCGCCATCCGATCGGGTGTCTGTGGTTCAAGGGTTCACGCACGCGCTCGATGGTGATCACGATCGAGCCCTGGGGTGACGGCACTGCAGAGAGACGCTCGAAGCTTGACCTCCTCAGTTGTGCACCCCGCCCGGGTGATGCAGCCCAGGGTTCAGGTGGTGGGGAACAGCACTGGCTTCTGGCTTGCGCACGCCGCCGTGGCACACGCGCCGCACCACAGCGTTGGGGTTGTTGGCTTGATTCGAACCTCCTGGTTCACACCGGCTCGGGTGGGTCCTGGCCGGACTGTGTTGGAGGGCGAGGTTTGGAGAACGAGGTTTGGATCGGCTCCCTGACCTCCCCTCAACTTCAAGGTAAGGCCGCTGCAGGTTTCTGAAGGCTTCTGCGGAGTACCTCTTCCCGAACCCTGCAGGGGGATGCGGCGGCAACGGGGGTTGCCGTTGCCCCAGGCTGAGGGGCCATCCGCCTGCCACGAGGGCTCCATGGCCATGCCCGAGGTGCTGACCGCCCTGATCGCGGCCACCTTGTTCACCGCGATGCTGGCCCTGGGGCTGAGCCTGCGGCTGGAGCCCCTGGTGGCGTGGTGCCGCCGGCCGGGCCTGCCGCTGCGGGTGTTGCTGAGCTCCTGCGTGCTCGTGCCGCTGGCCGGATGGCTGCTGCTCCAAACGGCGTGGAGCGGGTCGCTGTCCACACCGATCCGCTACGGCATCGCCTTGATGGCGATCTGCCCCAGTGCGCCCCTGGCGATGCGCCGGGTGCAAAAAGCTGGCGCCGACCATCAGCTCGCGGCCCTGTGTCAGGTGGCAGCGGCCTGTGCTGCGGTAATCACGGTGCCGGTGTTGGAGCTGCTGTTTCGCAGCTGGTTTGGCGTCGAAGGCTGGATCGCGCGACCAGATGACATCGCTGTGCAGGTGGGCCGGGTGCAGGTGCTGCCGCTGTTGATCGGGTTGTCGCTGCGGCACTGGCGGCCCGGGATCGCCGAGCGGTTGCAGCGGCCCTTGGATGGGCTGGCGAGCGGGCTGCTGGTGGTGATGCTCGCTGTTCTGCTGATCAAGGTGTCGCCGCTGCTGCTGGATTTTCTGGCCGCCAACGGGCCCGGTCTGCTCGCCATCGCGCTGATGGCCACACTGGCGATCGTGATTGGCCTGGTGATCTCGGCGGATCAGCCGGAGCATCAGACCACGGCGATGCTGGTCACAGCCCTGCGCAATCCTGGTTTGGCGCTGCTGTTGGCCAATCGCGGCGGTG
>BJHC01000226.1 GCA_014191535.1 Cyanobium sp.
TGCGGGTCATGGCTGGGCCTCAGCTGTGCAGCTGCAGGGAGGCCCGCAGCCGCAGGGCACGGCGATCGGCACCATCGGGCTCGAGGCTCAGGGCGGCGCCCTCCACGCTGGGGGTGAGCGGCGTGCTGGCCAAGGTGTTGAGCAGCCGCCAGGGCTGCCAGCGGCGCAGCAGGCCCTGGGCCGTGGCCCCATCCATCGACCACTGCAGCGGTGCGGCGGGAGACGCCAAAGCCTGGAGCTGATCGAGCCGCTCCTCCGGCAGATGACGGCCCTCATGCTGTTGGTTCAGCACCGCCAGCCCCTGGCCCCACCAGGCCCAGCCACGCTCCTGGCTGCGGGCACCGGCCAACTGGGCCTGAAGCTGATCGGGGTTGCCCTTCACCGGGCGGGACTGCAGGCGCGTCCAGGCCTGCACGCTGAGGCCCTTGCTCTCCAGCGGCGAGAGGCTGAAGCCCTGCTGGTCGAGGTCGGCCTGCAGCTGCTCGAGCGACGGCTGATCCGGCCGGGTGGCCAACAACCAGCCCTCCGGCTGCTCGGCCCAGAGCAGCGGGCCCGCATCGGCGGCAGCCACCAATTGGGGCAGGGGGCCGGAGGCGGTGGCCAGGGCGCGCTGCAGCACGGGCGCCAGCAAACGCGCCCAGGGGTTGGCGCCCTCGGCATCGAGCAGCTGGGCGGGCTGACTGAGCAGCGCCAGGCTGGTGGCTGGGGTTTGCAGCTGCTGGGCCAGGTCGGCGGGCAGCGGCGGCAGGGCCGGCAGGGGATCGCGCAGCTGGGTGAGGGCATCCACGCTGAGGCCCTGACCGGCGGGGGCCAGGGCCGCCACCAGCTCAATGGCCTCGGCATCGGGTGTGGGCAGGCCCAGCCATTGCTCCATGGCCTGGGGGCGGGCGGTGAGCAGGGCCACCCCCTGACCCAGCCGGGCCACCGCCTGCTGCAGGGGCTGGCTGGCGGCCTGGTTGAGTTCGTCGATCTGGGACACATCCAGGGCCTGCTCGAGCACGCCGCGGCCGGAGGCGATCAGCACCAGGTCGTCGTTGATCAGGGCGGTGGCCAGCGGTTGGGGGTCCTGGCCCAGCAGGGCCCCCCGGCCGCTGATCAGGCCCATGCCGCGGTAGCTGCTGATCTGCAGGTCGGTGCCGGCCAGGCTGCGGGTCTGCCAGAACCGCTGCAGGAAGCGGCGTGCGCCAGCGCTGTCGCGGCTGCGCAGGGCCAGCACCCAGCCCGGGGGCTGCTTGGCCTCCGGTGGGGTGAGCAGGGCAAAGCTGCTCTGGCTGCCGAGCCAGGGGGCCAGCTCCGAGCGGTAATCGAGGCCGGCGGCGGCAAAGGCGCCATCCCGCAGGCGATCGGCCGCCGCCGCCGCCTCCCGGCGCTGCCGGGGCCCGGCCACGGCCCGCGCATAGGCGGCGGGCTGGTCGGGGGCCACCAGCCAGTGCAGGCTCAAGGGGGCCGTGCGGGGCACAAAGCGGGCCGCCAGGGGCAGCTCCAGGCGCTGGGTCTGCAGGGCCAGGGGGCTGTGGTGCCACAGCAACCACCATCCAGCCGCGGCGGCACTGAGCAGCGCCACGGCCACCGCCAGCACAGCCGCCAGGAAGGGGCGCGCCCTCATGCCTCGCACACAGGTGTGGCCTCATCTTTATGCATGGCCGGGCCGCTGGCTACGGTGCCGCGATGGTCAGCCCGTCAACGCTCAGCGCCCGTGAGCTCAAAGCCCGCCTCGATGCCGGCGAGCCGCTGCAGCTGGTGGATGTGCGCGAGCCGATGGAACTGGAGCTGGCCAAGCTGGCGGAGCCGGTGATCCACCTGCCCCTGGGCAGCTCCCCGAGCTGGATCGAGCAACTGCCGGCCCTGCTCGACCCCCAGCTGCCCGTGGTGGTGCTCTGCCATGCGGGGATCCGCAGCTGGCAATTTGGCTGTTGGCTGATGGAGGCCCAGGGCTACGGGCAGGTGTGGAACCTGCAGGGGGGCATCGACGCCTGGAGCGTGGACGTGGACCCCAGCGTGCCCCGCTACTGAGCCGGCTCTCCCCTGGGAACCGGCCGTCCCGCCTACGATCGCCGCACCATTCCGCACCGCCGATCGTGCAGCTGCTGCCGCGCCGGCAACAGGAAGTGCTGCAGGCCACGGTGCGCCATTACGTGGACACCACCGAACCGGTGGGCAGCAAAACCCTGGTGCAGCGCTTCGGCCTGGACGCCAGCCCGGCCACGGTGCGCTCCGCCATGGGTGCGCTGGAGCAGCGGGGCCTGCTGACCCAGCCCCACACCTCGGCGGGGCGGATCCCCAGCCAACTGGGCTATCGCCATTACGTCGACTGCCTGCTGCCGGCGCCCGGGGTGGCGGTGGGGCAACTGGAGCGCGAGCTGATGGGGCTGAGCCTGCAGTGGGCCGCCCTGGATGACCTCCTGCTGCAGCTGGCGAGGCGACTGGCGGACCTCACGGGGCTGCTGAGCCTGATCACCCGCCCCCAACGGCGCAATCCACAGCTGCAGGCCCTGCGGCTGGTGCCCAGCGGCGAACGCCTGCTGGTGTTTCTGGTGGAGGAAGGGGCCTCCGCCAGCAGCCTCAACCTGCGGCTACCGGCCGCCGCCCAGTGCCAACTGGCGGCCCTGGAGCGCTGGGCCTGCGATCAACTCAGCCGCGGCGACCTGCGCTGGCAGACCCTGCCCAGCCAGCTGAAGCTCAGCGGTGAGGTGCTGCGTCAGGGGCTCAGCAGCCACCGCCAAGGGCTCCCCAGCACCCCCCAGGCCGCGCTCACCATGGGCCTGGGGGGCCTGCTCTTGCAGCCGGAGTTTCAACGCAGCGACAGCCTGCGGCCGCTGCTGCAACTGGTGGAGGAGCAGCCGGGCCAGGTGCTGCTCAGCGAACAGGTCGGGGTGCTGGGGGGCGTGTGGATCGGCTCGGAGCACCCCCATCCGGCCCTGGGGCCCTGCGCTGTGGTGCAGGCCAGCTACGGGGCCGGCCCCGATGGCCAGGGGCAGGTGGCCCTGATCGGCCCGATGCGCATGGCCTACGCCACCGCCCGCTCCGCCGTGCGGGCGGTGGCCCGCACCCTGGAGCGGCTGCTGGGCTAGGGAATCGGGTTCCGAGCCTCAGCCCCCGAGGCTGTCGCCCAACCGATCGGCCACGGTGTTGACGTCCTTGTCGCCGCGGCC
>BJHC01000227.1 GCA_014191535.1 Cyanobium sp.
ACCACCCCGGCGAATACCCGGGCCGCTACGTCTGAGGCGGTGTGCCGGTGGGTTCGTCATGGGCCACCAGGCGACGCTCCACCTGCAGGAACAACAGCCAGGCCAGGGCGGCGCTGACTCCTACGCCCCACTCCTGCCGCAGCAGCTCCACGAGGGTGGCGGTGCTGGCGGTGATCCGCAGGGCCCGCAGCCCGAAGCGCCCCAGGGCTTGCCAAGGCAGGGGGCTGCGGTTCATCCCCGTTGGTCGTCGGGTTGGGTCCAGTAGCGGTAGAGCCACACACCACCACCGCCCCAGAGCAGGCTCCACAGCACAAAGGTGATCGTGGTGCCCAGCTGGCCCCCCTCCAGGGAATACACGCCGGCGTTGATCAGGCCCGCATCGATCAGCGAGCCGCCGATGCCCCAGCCCAGCACCCAGGTGAACAGAAAGCCAATGGCCTGGAGGTTGCCGGTCATGCGCTGGCGGCGAAACGACGGTTGACCTCCTCCCAGTTCACCACGCTCCACCAGGCGCTGATGTAGTCGGGCCGGCGGTTCTGGTACTTCAGGTAGTAGGCGTGCTCCCACACGTCGAGCCCCAGCAGCGGCGTGCCCTGCTCCACCTCCGGCAGATCCATCAGGGGGTTGTCCTGGTTGGCGGTGCTGGTGATCGCCAGGGAGCCATCGGCTTTGCGGATCAGCCAGGCCCAGCCGGAGCCGAAACGGGCCGCCGCGGCCTGGCTGAACTGGGTCTGCATGGCCTCCAGGGACCCGAAGCTGGCGTTGATCGCCGCCAGGAGTGTGTCGGAGGGTTCGCCCCCTTGCCCCGCAGGAGCCAACACGGCCCAGAACTGGCTGTGATTCCAATGGCCGCCGCCGTTGTTGCGCACCGCCACGGGGAACCTGGAGATCTGGCCCTGGAGTGCATCGAGGCTGAGGTTGGCCAGGGTGGGGTTGGCCTTGATCTGGCCATTGAGGTTGGCCACGTAGGCACCGTGATGACGGTCGTGGTGGATCGTCATCGTGGTGGCATCGATGGCGGGCTCCAGGGCCTCAGGGCCGTAGGGCAGCGGCGGCAGGCTGAACTGGGCCCAGGCCGGCGCCGCCTGGGCCAGCAGCACCAGCACCAGGGCCAGCACAGCGTTCAGGCCGCGATGCAGCCGGGCGATCCAGGGGAATGGCTTCATCCCCTGAGGCTGCCACGGATGGTGGGCCTCTGCGACAGAGTGAGGATTCAGACCTTCCGGCCATGGTGCTCAACGGCCTGCCCCCCATTGCTGGCCGGGAGGCTGAGATCCAGGCGGCGGTGCAACAGGCGGGGGGCCGAGCGGCCCAGGGCTCCGCGTTGCGGCTCGAGGGGGTGCAGTCGGCCTTTGCCTGTGCGCTGCACATGCATCAACCCACCATTCCCGCCGGTGGCAACGGGGAGCTGATCTCCCACCTGCAATACATGGTGGATCACCCCGGCGAGGGCGATAACCACAACGCCGAGCCGTTCGCCCAGTGTTACCGACGCCTGGTTGACATCCTGCCCCGGCTGATCGCGGAGGGCTGCAACCCGCGGATCATGCTCGATTACTCCGGCACCCTGCTCTGGGGCTTTGAGCAGATGGGTCGCGGCGACATCCTCGAGGCCCTGCAGCGGTTGGCCACCGATCCAGCCCTGACGCCCCACGTGGAGTTTCTGGGCACCTTCTGGGGCCATGCGGTGGCCCCCTCCACCCCGATTCCCGATCTCAAGCTGCAGCTGCTGGCCTGGCAGCACCAGTTCGCCGCCCAGTTCGGCCTCGAGGCCCTGGGGCGGGTGAAGGGCTTTTCCCCGCCGGAGATGCACCTGCCCAACCATCCCGACACGCTCTATGCGCTGGTGGCGGCGCTGCGGGAGTGCGGCTACCGCTGGCTGCTGGTGCAGGAACACAGCGTTGAAAATCCCGACGGCTCCCCCCTCAGCCGCGAACAGACCCTGATCCCCAATCGGTTGGTGGCCCGCAACGCCAACGGTGAGCAGGTGTCGATCCTGGCCCTGATCAAAACCCAGGGGTCTGACACCAAGTTGGTGGGCCAGATGCAGCCCTGCTACGAGGCCCTCGGCCTCGGCCGCCAGCCCCTGGGCGCGCGCACGCTGCCCGCCCTGGTGAGCCAGATCGCCGGTGGCGCGAACGGCGGCGTGATGATGAACGAATTCCCGCCCGCCTTTGAGCAGGCCCATCGGCGCCTGGCGGAGGGGGATGGCCGCACCGTGGCGGTGAACGGCACGGAATGGTTGGCGTTGCTGGAGGCGGAGGGCTTCCGCGACGACGACTACCCCGCCATCCAGGCGGTGGGGCAGCAGCGGCTGTGGCAGCAGCTGGGCGACGGCCAGGGAGCCGATGCGCTGGGAGCCGCCATCGAGGCGCTCCAGCGGTCCGATCCCGGCTTCTCGATGGAGGGGGCGTCGTGGACCAACAACCTCAGCTGGGTGCAGGGCTACGAGAGCGTGCTGGAGCCGATGCAGCAGCTCAGCGCCCAGTTCCACGCCCACTTTGATCCGCTGGTGGCCGCTGATCCGACCATCACCGCCACGCCGGCGTATCAGGAGGCGTTGCTGCACCTGCTGCTGCTGGAAACGAGCTGTTTCCGCTACTGGGGCCAGGGCACCTGGACCGACTACGCCCGCGAGATTCATCGCCGTGGTGAGGCGCTCCTGACCAACCCTGGCTAGAGCGAGGGGGCCCTTGCCCCACTCCCATGGCCGCCCGTCGTCGCCTGATTGGTCTGTCGGTGGCGTTGCTGCCCCTGCTGTGGGCTCCGCCGCTGCTGGCCAAGCCCTCCAGCTGCAGCAACGCCACGCTCAAGGGCACCTACCTCTACAGCTCCAACGGCGTGCTCGATGGCAAGCCCTACGCCGAAAGTGGCCGTGAGGTGTACGACGGCCAGGGGGGGATCGTGCTCACCTTCCGGGGCTCGGATGGGGCCAGTGGCACGGTGCGGGCCAGCTACAGCGTGAGCGCTGACTGCATCGGCAAGGCGGTCTATCCCGATGGCCAGAGCGCCGTGAGTTTCATCAGCCCCGACGGCAGCCGGTTCAGCTACACCATCACCCGTGCCCCGGGGGATCGGCGCACGTCGCTCTCCGGTTGGGAGATCCGCGTGGCGCCTTAACACCGGCTTCCCTTGCGG
>BJHC01000228.1 GCA_014191535.1 Cyanobium sp.
AGGGCTGAGCAGGCCCAGGCGCTCCAACCGGGCATCCGTGAGCAGGGGGTCGCCGAAGGCATCGTCCTTGTAATACAGATCGAGCAGCGGTGGATCGAGCGGAGTGCCGGGCTCGATCGGCATCTGCTTGCACAACGAACCGAAGGCGGTGTTGCGGATCACCACCTCCACCGGCACGATCCGCACCGGCCGCACATGCATCCAATTGGCCTGGGGCATGCCCAGGTAATGGGTGGGAATGCCATCGCGCTCCAGCAGCTCGAACAGGCGGGCGGAGATCTGGCAGTTGAGCTCCCCCTTGCCGGCCAGCTGCGCCTTCTTGAGGGCGTTGAAGGCGGTGGCGTCGTCCTTGTATTCCACGGCCACCAGATCGGCCTGATCGGTGGCATACACCCGTTTGGCCTTGCCTTCGTAAAGCAGGGATCCGAGGCTGATGGCGGTCATGGCAGGGATGGGGCGTGGCCCCCAGGCTGACGGGGGGAGCGCAGCTGCTGCTGCAATTGGGCGGTGCGGCCCAGCTGTGCAGGATCCTGCCGCTTCAGCTGCCACTCGCTGTAGGCATCGTCCACCCGCTGGCTGAGGCGCTGCAAACGCTGCTCCGCCCGGCCGGCCCACAGGCCCTCGGCTTGCAGCAGGCGCCGTTGATCGTCGAGCAGGGCGAGGGCCAGGCCCCAGGCTTGGGCCGCGGCGGCCTGATCCAGGGCCCGCTCCAGCAGGGCATCGCGCTCCTGGGCCGGCAGGGTGTTCAGCAAGGCCACCGCCTGCTGCAGCCGCTCAGCCGCCACACGGCCCGGCATGCGCCCCGCCAGCAGGGCCGCGGCCGCCTCCCGCTCCCGGCCCAGCACCACCAGATGCTCGGCATACACATCCAGCGCCGGCAGGGTTTCCAACGTGCCGTCCTTGCGCAGCTGCAGCGGCAGGGGAACGGTCTCCAGCCGGGCCAGGTTGCCCTGGGCCAGCCGCTCCAGGGCCTCCGCCGCCTTGGCGTGATGCAGGCCGGCCCGGGCAGCACGCCAGCGCATCAGCCACCACTGCTCCTGCTCCAGGCCGGGGCGGGGGCCATAGCGGTTGAGCACCGCCAGGGCCCCATCGGGGGCCAGGCAGGTGAGCAGGGCATTGGCATTCACCAGCACCACGGGCAGGGGCTGGGGCGCCGCCGCCGCCGTGAGCAGCCGGGCCTGCAGCAACTGCAGCCGTTGATCAAAGCCAAAGGCAACCGCCTCGCGGCAGGCGAGGTTGAGGGCCTGCAGGTCGTTGCCCTTCAGCAGGGCCAGAAACTGCGCCTCCGGCATGCTGCCGGGCACCACCGGAGCGGTGGGCCCCAGCTTGCGCACCACGGGCTTGGCGGGCAGCAGATCGCCGATCAGCGGAATCTTGGCGAGGGCCGGAGCCATGGCGCCGCCCAACAGCAGCGCTGCCCCGGCGGCCCCCAGGGGCCAGCGGCGGCGGCGCCTCAGGGCCGGGGTGACGGCCGGCGTGTAAAGAAGAGATGGCACCGGCTGGGGTCCTCTGGGGCACAACCTAGGGGACCCCGCCCAGGTGCAACACCGCCCTTCGGCCACCCCCTGACCCTCCCCATGAGCAGCGCTGCATCCCTGGCGAGCCCCACCCGCGTGCTGGTGGTGGGGGGCGGCGGCCGCGAAAATGCCTTGGCCTGGGCCCTGCGCCGCAGCAACGGGGTGGAGCAGGTGTGGATTGCCCCAGGCAACGGCGGCAGCGCGGAGCTGGAGGGGTGTGAGCAGCTGGCGATCGCCGAAAGCGACCCTGACGCCCTGCTGGAGGCCTGCCGCAGCCGGGCCATCGACCTGGTGGTGGTGGGTCCGGAGGCTCCGCTGGCGGCGGGCCTGGCGGATCGGCTGCGGGCCGCGGGCTTCGCCGTGTTCGGTCCTGGGGCCGATGGCGCCCAGCTGGAGGCCAGCAAGCAATGGGCCAAGGCCTTGATGGTGGAGGCCGGTGTGCCCACCGCGGGCTACTGGCCGGCCAACAGCCGTGAGCAGGCCCTGGCGGCCCTGGAGGCCCAGGGCAAACCGCTGGTGGTGAAGGCCGATGGCCTGGCCGCCGGCAAGGGGGTCACCGTGGCCGACAGCATCGAGGAGGCCCGCGCCGCCATTGAGGAGATCTTCGCCGGCCGCTTCGGAGCCGAGGCCTCCCTGGTGCTGGAGGAGCGCACCGAGGGGCCGGAGGTGTCGGTGTTTGCCCTCACCGATGGCGAGCGCATGGTGCTGCTGCCCCCCGCGCAAGACCACAAGCGCATCGGCGAAGGGGATACGGGCCCCAACACCGGTGGCATGGGGGCCTATGCGCCGGCCCCGCTACTGGATCAAGCGGGGCTGGAGCAGGTGCGGAAGCAGGTGCTGGAGCCCACCCTGCAGGCCCTGCGGGCACGCGGCATCCACTACCGCGGCGTGATCTATGCCGGCCTGATGCTCACCGCCGACGGACCGAGCGTGATCGAGTTCAACTGCCGCTTCGGCGATCCGGAATGCGAAACCCTGATGCCGCTGCTGGGGCCGGAGCTGGCCCAGGTGCTGCTGGCCTGCGCCACCGGCCAGCTCGACCGGGCCCCCAGCCTGAGCATCGCCCCGCTCTGCAGCGCCTGCGTGATCGCCGCCGCCCAGGGCTACCCCGGCACGATCCGCAGCGGTGATCCGATTGAAGGGGCCGTGCCCCCCGACCCGCAGGTGCAGCTGTTCCATGCGGGCACGCGGCGCCAGGCCGATGGCCGTTGCGTGAGCAGCGGCGGCCGGGTGCTGGCGGTGGTGGCCCAGGCGGACGACTTCGATGCCGCCTTCGAGCGGGCCTACCGGGCCCTGGAGCAGGTGCACTTCGAGGGGATCACCTATCGGCGCGACATCGGCCACCAAGTGCGAACTCATTAAGCTGCCCGCGCCTCCCCCACCCCCGTGAGCAGCTCCTCCGCCGAAGCACCCCTGAGCTGGTGGCAGCGGCTGGCCCGCTGGTGGGCGGAATTCAGTCTGCAAACCAAGCTGCTGGCGGCCGCCACCCTGGTGGTGAGCCTGGTGATGGCGGCCATCGCCTTCTTTGCGCTCAATGGCATCCAGGCGGATGTGCGCATGAG
>BJHC01000229.1 GCA_014191535.1 Cyanobium sp.
ATGGGCTGAGCTACAGCCCCGATGCCGCCGAGCTCTCCCTGGTGCAGGAGGCCCTGCGCCGCTGCCGGGCCGACATGATCTATGTGCCCTGAGGCTGCCCCCCCCGATCGGGGCCGATCAACCGAAGGCGTTCTTGAGCACGGCGGCCAGATTCATATGACCATGCAGGTAGAGGCCCACCGCCAGGGGCAGCACCGCCGCCACCAACAGCGAAAACAGGATCGAGAGCGGCACGTGGTTGTTCATCGCACCATCATCGGCCTGTTGTCCGGCCTGGTGCTGTGGGGTGCCTCGCCGGCGCTGGCCACCCCGGTGCTTCGGGTGGGGGTGCTCGACCATTCACCCCCCTGTGCGGAGCGGGTCGGCCCCGGCAACTGGCGGGGACGGGCGGTGGAGCTGTGGCGCCACGTGGCGGAGCGGCAGCGGATTCCCTACGTGCTGCAGGGGTACGGCACCCCCCAGGAGCTGCTGGAGGCGAGCCAGTCGGGCGCCGTGGAGGTGGGGGTGGGATGCCTCACCATCAGCCCAGAGCGCTTGGGGAGGTTCCGCTTCAGCCTCCCCTTCCAGGAGGAGGGGTTGGCGGTGCTGATGGCCACCGACCGCTTCGGCGCCGGCCGCACCCTGCTCAAGGTGGTGCTCAACCCCCAGCTGCTGCAGGTGCTGGCGGGCTACCTGGTGGCCATCAGCCTGCTGAGCCTGGTGGTGTGGCGCGATGAGCACCGCAACCACCCCCACGGCAGTCGGCGGGAGCGGCTGCGCAGCTACGCCCTGATCTTCCAGGTGCTGGCCACAGGCCCGGGCACCAACGTGATCGTGAGCCGCACCCGCGGCCACCTGCTGGTGATCGTGAGCTGGGTGGTGCGGATCGTGGGGGCTTCCCTGATCCTCAGCACCATCACGGTGGATGCCCTCAAGCAACCGCTGCTGGGGCGCTACCGGCTGGAGAGCATTGCCGACCTCGAGGGCCTGCGGGTGGCGGTGCGCCCCGGCAGCGTCAGCGCCAAACTGCTGCTGCAGCCACCCCTGAGGGGGCGCGTGCAACCCGTGGATCTGGGCTCCCTGCAGCAGGCCCCGGCCCTGTTGCTGCAAAACCGGGCCGACGTGGTGCTGGCGGATGAGGCCCAGCTGCAGCATCTGCTGAGCACCCTCTCCGCCGGGGAGCGGCGCCAACTGCAGCTCGACCTGCGGGGCACCAGCCGCCAATCGCAGGCCCTGGCCCTCTCGCCGGCCCTGGATCCCGCCGTGGCCGCCCGCATCGACCGGGCCATCAGCGAGGCCAAACGGGATGGCCAGCTGCCGGGGCGCAAGGGCGGTGACCCGCACTGATCCCGTAGCCGGGGTCACACCCAAACAGCTTCACGAGCCGTTACAGTTTCCTCAACGTTTCGTTACGTTCCATGGCTGACTCCTCTTCCCGCTTCGGTTTCGTGGCTTTCGCTGAAACCTGGAATGGCCGCCTGGCCATGCTCGGCTTCGTGATCGGCCTGTCCACCGAACTGCTCACCGGTCAAGGCATCCTGTCCCAAATCGGCCTCGGCTGATGCAGGACAACGCCACCGGCAGCTGGTTCACCAGCCGCGCCACTGAACAAATCCACCGCGAACAGCTTGAGCGGGTGGAGCGCTTCAACGGTCGTGCAGCGATGCTGGGCCTGGTGATCGGAATCATCACCGAAGGCCTCACTGGGGCTGGCATTGCCCACCAGATCGGCCTCGGCCCCCTGGTGGATGGCTATGTCACCTGCCACACCCAGTTCCTGCCCTTCTGTTTCTGATTCCAGGGTGCCGCCCTTGGCGTCCCCTGGTCGATCCACGCATTCTTGAACCCTGTCGGGCCTCTCGCCCGGCGGGGTTTTTGTTTGGCTTGGACCAGCAGGGGCTGGAGCTGGGTTGACCCTGGCTTGTAACAGTCGCCCCGGGATGCTTGCCCCGGTACTGACAACGCGCACCGCTTGCGTGAAGACTGATTCGGTGTAGCCATCGGCGGCGGAGCCCATGAGTCAGGCGATCGGCAGCGATGCCCCCACCAGTCACCCCCAGCCCAGCGAGGGCACTGACCGGGTGAAGATCCTGGTGGCCGACGATGAGGCCAACATCCGCCGCGTGCTGGAAACCCGCCTGGCCATGCAGGGCCATGAGGTGCGGATGGCCGAGAACGGTGCCGAAGCCCTGGAGCTCTTCCGGGGCTTTGAGCCCGATGTGGTGGTGCTCGACGTGATGATGCCCGAGCTCGACGGCTTCGCCGTGGTGGAGCGGATCCGGGCCCAGTCGGAGGTGCCGATCATCCTGCTCACGGCCCTGGGTGACGTGGCGGACCGCATCACCGGCCTGCAGCTGGGGGCGGATGACTACATGGTGAAACCCTTCAGCCCCAAGGAGCTGGAGGCGCGCATCCGCTGCGTGCTGCGGCGGGTGAACACCGCCACCAGCGGCGGCGGCGGCCAGGCCGGCCGCAACGCCCATGTGGTGGTACTGGGCGACCTGAGCGTGGATTTCAACCGGCGCCAGGCCCACCGTGGCGAGGAGCGCATCCGCCTCACCGGCATGGAGTTCAACCTGCTGGAGCTGCTGATCAGCCGCAGTGGCGAACCGATCAGCCGCCTCGACATGCTTGAAAAAGTGTGGGGCTACAAGCCCGAACGCTCATCCGACAGCCGCGTCGTGGATGTGCACATCTCACGGCTGCGGGCCAAGCTCGAAGAAGACCCGGACAATCCGGAGCTGATCCTCACCGCCCGGGGCATGGGCTACATGTTCCAGCGAATTCACCAACCCGCCGAAACGGCTGGGGTGTGAGCCTGAGACCGGGGATTCCCCCCGGTCCAGGGATCAGAACCACTCCAGTTCGGCCTGCTCACGGGTGTTGACCCGGGCCTGAGGGGTGCTGCGCTCAAACTCCATGCGAATGGACCGCTCCTGCGCCCCATCAGCGGCCACCGCACGGATCGGATAGAGCTGCTGGCCATCCCGGAAGGGCACGTGCACCCGGAAGGTGCCGTCGGCATCGAGGGGGATCTGCTCCTCCCCGATGAACAGGCTGGCGGTGGGTTCGGTGGCGCCGTAGACGATCAGCTCG
>BJHC01000230.1 GCA_014191535.1 Cyanobium sp.
CAGCCGGTTGAGGTCGTGGGGCCGGTCGTCACCGTTGGGGCGCACGGAGGTCCAGAGGTGGCGCACGTTCTGCATGCTCCCCTGCTGCAACTGCTGTTCCATCCAGGCGATGTAGTGGCCGTGGCTCTCGAACAGCGGCACCTGCGGTGGGGTGAGCGGAAACTGCAACCAGCGCTGGGAATGGGCGCCGGTGCTGTGGCCATCAAGGAAGGGGGAACTGGCGCTGAGGGCCAGCAAAAGAGCACCTTCGCAGCGCATCAACCGGCAGGCGGCGAACAGGGCCTCCATGTCGGTGAGGCCCAGGTTGATGTGCACGCTGGCGGTCACCACCCGGGTGCCGTAGGTGGCCTCGATGTAGCCGTGGTACGGGTTGTCGGGATCCGAGCGGTCGAAGCGGTGGCTGTCGCCGGTGCTGAGGGTGCTGCCCGGCAACAGGGTGAGGCCCCGCTGGGCCAGCCAGGGCCGCAGCCGCCGGCGCGGCTCCAGCAGCAGCTCCAACTGCCGGACGTAACTGGCATCCGGTGGGGTGATGTACTCGAGGTTGCGGCAGTCGGGTTCCGTCACGAAACCGCTGAGGGCCGCGGCCACTTCGGCGGAGCAGCCCACCACCGTGCCATCGGGCCGGCCGGTGTAGAGCTCCACCTCAAATCCCTTCAGCAGCAACGGATGGGCCGTGGGGGTCACCGCGCTCATGCCAGGCAGGCCAGGGCCTTGAGCATGCCGCGGGCCTTGTTGAGGGTTTCCTGGAACTCCGAAGCGGGCACGGAATCGGCCACCAGGCCAGCTCCCGCCTGCACCTGCACGCGCCAGCCGCCAGCGGCGGCCGGCACCACCACCATCGTGCGACTGGTGATGGCGGTGTTGAGGGCACCGCTGAGGTCCATGGCGCCATACACACCGGAATAGGGCCCGCGGGCATCGGGCTCCAGGGCATGGATCAGCTGCATGGCGCGGATCTTGGGGGCTCCGCTGACGGTGCCGGCGGGGAAGGAGGCCATCAGCAGGTCCCACACATCGCGGTTGGGATCGAGCAGGCCCTCCACCTCGCTCACGATGTGCATCACGTGGGAGTAGCGCTCGATCACCATCAGTTCACTGACGCTGACGCTGCCGGGCACACAGACGCGGCCCAGGTCGTTGCGCCCCAGGTCCACCAGCATCACGTGTTCCGCCCGTTCCTTGGGGTCGGCCAGCAGATCCGCCGCCAGGGCCTGGTCTTCCGCCGCATCGGCCCCGCGGTGACGGGTGCCGGCGATGGGCCGCAGCGACGCCTTGACGCGGCCACTGCCATCGGCGAGGGGCTCCGCCTTGACCATCACCTCGGGGCTGGAGCCGATCAGGTACCAGCCACCGAAGTTGAAGAAGGCCATATAAGGGGATGGATTCACCATCCGCAGGCTGCGGTACAGCTCAAAGGGCTCACGCTGCACCTCCGTTTCCAGCCGCTGGCTGATCACCAGCTGGAACACATCGCCCGCAGCGATGTGTTCCTTGGCGGTGAGCACCGCCGCTTCGAACTCCTCACGGCTGCGGTTGCTGCGGGTGGCCAGCTCCACGCTGGGGTCGTCGCGCCAGTCGAGCGGGGCCACCCCAGGCGGCAGGGGCTGATGCATGCGCTGCTCCAGGGCATCCAACCGCGCCACGGCGGCGTCATAGGCGCACTCCACCGAGGCCGCGCTGGAGCCGGCCTGGCTCAGATCCACATAGGCCACGGCGGTGATCTGCCGCTTCACCTGATCGAAGGCCAGCAGGCTGTCGGCCAGCATCCAGCAGCCATCCGGCGGCCCCGCGGGGTCGGTGGGGTGCACCGGCACGCTGGGTTCGATCCAGCGGATCAGTTCATAGCCCCAGAAGCCGAACAGCTGCCCCAGGGGCGGCAAGCCCGGAATGGCGGGGGCGCTGTAGGGGGCGAGGGCCTGACGCAGCAGATCAAAGGGGTTGCCCTGCAGGGCCTGACGGCGGCCATCGCGCCAACACTGCTCCGCCTGATCGCCCCGCACCGTCAGGGTCCAGAGCGGATCGCTCACCACAAAGCTCCAGCGGCCGATGCGCTCGCCCCCCTCCACCGACTCCAGCAGCACGCCATGGCGGCTGCCGGCGCCCACCTTCAACCAGGTGGTGAGAGGGGTTTCCAGGTCCGCCGGCCAGGTGCGCCAGATGGGGATGAAGCTGGAGCCCGCCTCAGCCTGAGCCAGAACAGTGGCGCGATCAGGGGATGGCATCACAGCGACAGGCAGGCAAAAAAAACGGGGCGCCTGGCCCCGCCTTTATAGAGGTTGGCCTGAAACCAGGACGCGCCTGAATCAGGCGTCGAAGGTGTTCTTGCCGGTGAACTTGATCGAGGCGGGGTTGCCGTTCTGGCCGATGCGGCGGGCGTTGTGGCCCACCATCTTGCGGCCCTCGTTCACCTTCTCGGGGAAGACGCCATCCTTGGGGTGCAGGAACTCGGTGTCGCCACCGGGGAAGATCCGGTAGATCTTGTAGTCCTCGATGCGGGGCTTGAACTTGGTGCGCAGCTGGGTGCCGAGGGCCAGGCACTGCTCCTTGCGGGCGAAATACATGAGGTTCTCGCCCTCATTCATGTGGGCCGCACCGCCGGTGGGGAGCTCGAAGGGCTGCTCCTTGGAGCTGGTCCAGGTGATCGCGTACTTCTCCTCGGTTTCAGCGGCGTTGAGCAACCCGCCCGTGCTGCCGATGTACTTCGGAAGTTGACCGCTCAGTTGACCACTCGTTGCCATGGCTGTTCCGGAGAGGGAGTCGGCAGACCGTTTCAAGCGGAAGCTAGCACCGTGTTTTGGGCCGAACAGGCCGCCCCGCCGCGGTCTTCACACCCGTCAACAAAGCCGCCGGATCAGGCGCCAGCCACCGGGAAAAACACGGTGAGGTCATTGCCGGAGCGCTCGGCCAGCCGTCCCCCCAGGCTGTGGAACAACCGCTGGGTGGCCTGACGGCTGAGTTGCAGGCTGCCGGTGCCGGGATTCCAACTGAGCACCGGGCCCACCCGCTGGGCTGCACCGGGCTGCTCATCCGGTCCGAGGGCGTCGGCGCTGGCACTGAGCCGCAGCTTCAGGCGG
>BJHC01000231.1 GCA_014191535.1 Cyanobium sp.
ATGAGCATCCAACGGCTCAAGGACACCCTGGCTATCCCGCTGCTGCCCCTGGGGTTGGCCTGGGGTCAGGAACTGCTGGACCAGCTGCTGTTTGGCGGGCAATGGAACCTGCCAATGCTGCCCCGCGGGCCGTTGTTGGGGGTGCTGACCGCGCCCTTCAGCCATGGGGGTCTGGGGCATCTGGCGGCCAACACGCTGCTGTTTCTGCCGCTCTCCTGGTTGGTGTTGGTGCAAGGACGCCGGGCCTACCTGGCGGTGTGGCTGGGGGTGTATGCCCTGGCCCTACCGGTGTGGTGGCTGTGGCCCACCGGCAGCCATGGGCTCTCGGGTGTGGTCTATGGCCTGCTGGGCTACCTGCTGGTGATCGGCTGGCTGGAACGACGACCCGGATCGATGCTGCTTTCACTGGTGTGCCTGTTGACCTACGGCGGCGTCTTGCCCAGTCTGTTGCCGGTCTTTTCTGCCCCTGGGGTGAGTTGGATCGGCCATTTCAGCGGGTTCTGCGGTGGGGTGCTGGCGGCCAGCGTCACCGGCCGCGATCGGCCATGAGGGGGCGCTGGCCACTACTGCTGGCCCTGGCCCTGTCCATGCCCGCCTGTGCCCTGATGCCAACCGTTTTGGCCCAACCCTGGGCACCGGGTCAGGAGCCACCACCGCCGCCGCCCAAGCCGGCGGATCCGGCCCAGGCCCGTGCCCTGGACACGCTGCGCAAGGACACCCAGGGCTCCGCCAACGACAGGCGCCGGAGCTATTTGCGGGCCGCCCATGACCTGTTGCACCGCTACTGGGCCAGCCGCGAGCAGCCGAAACTGTTGTTCGAGGGCGACAAGGCCGAAGGGTGTGGTGTGACCCGGGTGGAGCATCCGATGGCGTTCTATTGCCCACCGAGCAAAGAGCTCGCCATGGCCCTCAATCTGCGGCGCAGTGTGAAATCAGCGCGCGGCAAAACGGATAACGAGCTGCTGCTGCTGGATCTGGCGGTGCTCGCCCACGAGTGGGGGCACCACGTGAATCGGGAGCTGGGGCGCGGCCCCTACGGCGGCGGGTTGGGGCTCACCGTGAAGCAGGAGGAGCTGGCGGCGGATTGGCGCACCGGTGTGTTTCTCGGTTGGTTGCTCACCAGCGGAGCGCTTGGGGTGGAGGAGTTCGCCCAGACAGCGAACCTCCTGTTCGAAATGGGGGACTACGAACGCATCTCCCTGCAACACCACGGCTACCCGAAGGATCGGTTCGAGGCCCTCACCCGCGGATTGGCCAGCCAGCTGAAGGTGGGCCAGCGCCTTGGCGACTGGACCGTGGACACCCAGGAGGCCTTCAGCCGGCCCCTGCCGGCCGACCCCCTGGATCAACAGCTGGGGCGCCGTCGTTATCAGGTGCAACGCTTCGAGATCGACCGCAGCCAGCAGATCGCCACCAACGTGCTGGGGGGATTGCTGGGGGCCGCCAGCTGCGTCTGGGGAAGCCAGCAGCAGTGCCTGGGCATGGCCATGGAACAGGGCAAGGGCCGGGCCCACGGCAGCTACACCCGTCGTGAGCTGACGCTGTTCTGCAGCAGCGGCAGCTTTGACGTCAATGAGGATGACTTCGGCGTGCAGCCCCTGCGCCGCGATGGCAAAGGCCAGGCCGCGGTGCTGGCGGCGCGGGATTGCCCCGTCAGGCCGCCGAGCTGAGGATGGGGGTGCGGCGCGCCTCCACCAGCGCCGCCATAAAGCGGCGCCTCTGGAAACGGGTCCATAAATCGGCAGCTTGCACGGCCGGACGCCGCTGGTACCGCTCCCACCACCGCTGAAGATCCGGGCGTTCGAGCAACGGCAGTTCAGCCGCCATGGTGAGGCGCGCCAGCAACACCGCTACCACCACATCGGCGCTGCTGATGCGGTTGCCAAACAGCCATTGATCGTCTGGCACCGGAGGGAGGCCGTTGAGATAGAGCCGCACCTGGGCGCGCATGGCCGCCAGGGTCTCGGCGGCGGGGGTGGCCGTAAGCGTCTGGAGTCGGTCGCGATCCTGCTGGGCCTTGGCGCGCAGGGCCTCGGGATCCACAGCGGTGTGGACGGCCCGTTGCTCCAGCTGCCGGCTGAGACCCGACAGCACGCGTTTCACGAGCGGTTTGAGCAGGGGACGGCTGGCCAACAACTTGCTGAAGGTGAGGGT
Source organism: Cyanobium sp. (assembly GCA_014191535.1). Taxonomy (GTDB): domain Bacteria; phylum Cyanobacteriota; class Cyanobacteriia; order PCC-6307; family Cyanobiaceae; genus Vulcanococcus. Next base: position 2,155 of record BJHC01000231.1, read on the forward strand.
CTCGATCGAAATGGCGTAATGGGCCTGCACCGCCACGCCGATCGCCGGCGCCAGGGCCCCATTGGCATCGCACCAGGCATCGCCGGCGTGGGCAGCGGCGAAGGCCAGGATCTCGGAGCTGTCGGTGAGCAGCAGATCGGGGCCCCGCAAGGTGGGCACGGTCATGTGGGGGTTCAGGGCCCGGTAGGGATCGCTGAGCTGTTGCTTGGCCAGATGGATGTCGATCAGCCGTGAGGTGAACGGGATGCCGCCCTCAGCCAGGGCCAACCGGGCCACCATCGAGTAGTACGACGGCGCCGCGTGGAACAGCTCGAGCAAGGGGACCTCAGAACAGGTGATCAAAACAAGTGAAAGGTGAGCTCCAGCTGCAGCCGGCTGGCCAGGGCCGGATCGATGGCCTGGAACTGGGCTAGGGCCTGGCGGCGTTGGGGGGGCTGCAGCAGCCGCAGGTCCGCCAGGGCCAGCTCCAGGCAACGACGATCCAGCTCATGATTCACCAGCACTCCGCAGCGAGCGGATCACATCGCCTGCCGTCGGCGGCGGCCATCGGCGGTGGCCAGATCGGAAGCTTGCCCCCTGGCGCTTGCCCGCCCCTCCCGGCCCCGGCACCGGGGATTTGCTACGAGCTGTGACCCCATCGGCCGCAGGGCTGGGTGATCGCTTAGCAACGCAACACGCCATCCAGGGGGCGATGGGCTTCTTCGTTCAACTCACCGAAGCCATCGCCGAGCGCCAGTCGCTCCTGATGACCGGGCTCGACCCGAATCCGGAGATGCTGCAGAGCTGGGCCCAGCGGCGTGGCATGGCCAACCGCTCCTTCCTCAGCCAGGCCCGCCACTGGATCAAGGCGGTGGTGGAGGAAACCAGCCCCCACGTCTGTGCC
>BJHC01000232.1 GCA_014191535.1 Cyanobium sp.
GGGGTGGCTGCTGGCGCTGGCGGTGGGGCTGTTGGGCATTGGGCTGCAGCTGGTGCTGCGGCTGTGGACGCGGGCGCAATTTCAGGTGCCGCTCACCCATTGGTGGTTGATGGGGGCGGGGGGGCTCGTGGTGGCTGGTATCGGTCCCACCTCGGTGTGGCGGACCCTCAGTGGCCGCGGCTGGACCTGGAAGGGGCGCCCGCTGGCTTGAGCCGCCGTGGCCCGCTGGTGCGTGCCGTAGCTAGGAGGAAGGCAGATGCGTGTTGCGGCCATGACCGCCTACTCGGTGTTTTTCTGCGATGCCGTGGGCTGCAGCATCGAACCCGTGCGGGCCATGGACGCCGATCACGCCAAGCAGATCGTGCAAACCCGCAGCCCCGGGGTGCGCCGCTTGGCGGCGATCCCCGAGGCGGAGCTGGAGGGGGTGGATCAGCAGCAGTTGCTGGTGGATTGGATCCGGGCCCGCAGCTGAGCGCCCTGGTTGGTTGCGTCTGGGGCCGGCCGGGTGCCGGTTCAGTTGCCGTAGCAGACGTGGCCGGAGGGGATGAAGCCCTCGTAGCCGCCGGCATTCACCAGGCTCCAGTCTTGCCCGAGCCCATTCACCTGATTGCGTTGCACACTCAGGGGAACCCCTGGGCTGAGGCTGGCCACCACGGCGAAGTTTTGGTTGGGGCCCGTTCGCAGCGACACATTGGCTCCGGCGGAGCACAGCCGGGCGGATGCCGGGGCCACCACCACCGGCGGCGCCGTGGCGGGCACCACTTCCACGGGGGCTGACACCTCCACGGGAGGGGCCACCACCACGGGGGCCACCACGGTGGGATCGATCACCACCGGCCGGGCCCAGCAACCGCCCCAGCAGCGGTAGCCATGCCAGTAGGCCTCGGCCGGGGCAGGCATCCAGGCGAGGCCGCTGAGCAGCACCGAGCAGCTCAGGGGGGCGAGCAGGCGACGTTGCGTCATGGTCATGGCTGGCAGGTGATGGAAACGATCAAGCCATTGAGGGCCTGGCGGTAGGCCTGTTTTTGCCCATGCAACTGCTGTTGGATGGCGCCCACGCCGGCGCTGTTCGGCAGGCTGCTGAAGGCCTTGTCGAGGCTCTGCCAGCTGGCCTGCACCGCGGGCATGGCCGCCAGCTTGGTGAGGGCGGGATCGCGTTGCAGCGCCTGTTCACTGCTGCGCAGCAGCGCGAATGTGGCCCGCGCTTCCGCGCTGCCGGCCTGGGGCCCCAGGTTGTTGAAGGCGGTGACGGCCTGGGCGGTGTGGTTCAGCCGCAGGCAACTGGCGGCCGGAATGGCGGTGGTGGTTTGGGCACCGCCGCTGAGGTTGCCCAGCAAGGCCGCGCCGGCCGCCAGCACCAGACCCCGTTGGAGCGTCGTCTTTGCCATGCCTGGTGCAGCGTCTGGCATCGCCGGTGGCCTTGCAATCTTTTGGCAACGTAGCCAGCGCTGGCCGTCAGCGCACGTCGATGCACCAGGAGGGCAGATCCCTGGCCACGCACTGATTCATGTGCTGGGCATGGCGGGCGATCGGAATCAGGCAGGCGGCGATGACCACCAGCGCCGTGGTGCTGATGGCGGCCAGCACCGGGTAGGCATGGGCCCGCACCAGTTCGCGCGGGGTGAGGGTTTGGCCTTGATGGTCGGACATTCGAAGCGGGAGGGGGGCTCAGCGCAACACGGTGAGTTTGAGCACCACCCACAGCAGGGCGGCACCCAGCAGCCAGAACAGCCAGGTGAGCTTGAAGCTGATCGCCACCGCCAGGCCAACGAGGAACAGGGCGATGAAACGTCCGAGGGTCATGGGGGGGCGGCGGCCGGCCGGAGGGCTGGGTTGATGGCCCCTATGTTGGGCCCCGCTTCAAGCCCCTGCGATGACCATCCCTGCTCTGCCCGCCGTGGTGACCCTGGCGGCCCTGATCACCTACCAGGGCACCGCCATGGCGGTGGGGCAGGCGCGGGTGCAACACAAGGTGATGCCGCCGGCCAGCAGCGGCCCCGAGGAGTTTGAGCGGGCGCTGCGGGTTCAGCAGAACACCCTGGAGCAGTTGGTGTTCTTCCTGCCCACCTTCTGGTTGGCGGCGCTCCTGGGCAGCGAAACCTGGGCCTGCCTGTTGGGCTTCCTCTGGGTGGGGGGGCGCATCGCCTATGGCGTGGGCTACCGGCAAGCGCCGGGCAAGCGCGGCCCTGGCTTTGGCATCAGCTTCCTGAGCAGCATCGCCCTGCTGGTGATGGCGATCGTGGGGGTGTTCAGCCAGGGCTAATCGGCTAGCGGCGCAGCAGGCGCAACCACGCCCACCACATCAGCGCCACCGGTACGGCGGCCAGCAGCAGCACCTCCAGGCTCTGCACTTGCTGAGGGTTCATCGCCGTGATCCGGCAGCGGCGGCTCCGGGCCTAGAAGCCATAGGGCAGGCAGGCCTGCTGCACATCGGCCACCGAGGCCATCACTTCGGTGGGCACGGCGTCCTGCATCGGCAGCAACGCCACCACCTGCCCCAGCTCACGGATTTCCTCCTTGCAGAGGTGGGAAGCCCTGGGATAGGCGGGGTTGCGGGTGAGGGCCTGCACGCGGGCTTCGGCCTGGCGGCAGGGTTTGGCCTGGCTGGTTTCGATGCAGGCCTGCATGGCGGTTTGCAGCGACCACAGGGCGTCGCTGGCGGCGGCGGCCGGGCCTGCGTGGGCACTGAGCAGGGCTGCGGCCGTCGCCATCAATCCAGGGTGGAACGCTCGCCTTGCCATGGCCCCATGCATCCGGTGCTACCGCCATTCTGTGGCGGTTTGGCTGCGCTGGCCGTGCTGGCGGTGGAGCTCAGCGGTTGAGCCGTTGCATCTGCCAGGTCACCAGGGTGCCCACCGGGCTCCAAAGCAGATAGGGCAGCAGCAGCAGGGCGGCGCTGCCGGAGCTCTGGGCCACGCTGATGGCCAGGGCCAGGCCCCAGGCCCAGCCCGCAAACCCCACCACCGTGCCGTTGGAGAGGCTTCGGGGCTGGCAGAACAGCCAGG